>JBBRGE010000118.1:0-6885 GCA_038241045.1 Hyphomicrobiales bacterium
CAGCCATAGGATCTCATTGGTGATCGGCAATTGCGTGTTGGCGATGATGACGACGATTGCGCCGACCGAGATGGTCAGAAATAGTTTGCGGCGGCCTATTTTATCCGCAAGCCACGCGCCGACGAGATAGCCGACGAACGACCCGATAATCAGCATGGCCAGGTATCCGGTTGAGCCGACGATCGACAGCTTGCGTTCGGTAGTCAGGAAGCGCGGCACCCAGAAGGTGATCGCGTAGTAGCCGCCTTGACAGCCGGTTGCGGCTAGCGATGCGAGGATTGTGGTCTTGAGGATTGGACCGGAAAAAATCTCGACCATGGAGGGCCGGTCGCCTTTCGCGGCTTGTTTCGCGCGCGATTCGGCAGAGACCTTCGGCTCTTCCACATATTTGCGCAGATAGAACACAAGCAGCGCAGGTAACGCGCCGATCGCGAACATCCAGCGCCATGCTTCCTCGGCCGGAAGATATGAGAACAATACGGCTTGCGACAACACCGCAAGACCCCAGCCGATGGCCCAGCCGGACTGCACCGAACCGACCGCGCGGCCACGATACTGTGGACGAATCGCTTCGCCCATCAGCACCGCACCGGCGGCCCATTCGCCGCCGAAGCCCAGACCGAGCAACGCGCGTGCGACCAGAAGCTGATCGAAGTTCTGAACGAAAGCGCACACCAGGGAGAAGAATGAGAACCACAGAATAGTGATCTGAAGCGTTTTCACCCGGCCGATGCGGTCTGCGAGATAGCCAGCCCCCCAACCGCCGATGGCCGATGCGAGCAAGGTCACTGTCCCGGCGAGACCCGCCGTTCCGGCATCGACTTTCCACATCGCGATGATGGTGCCGATCACAAGCGGATAGATCATGAAATCCATGCCGTCGAGCGCCCAGCCCGACGCGCAGGCCCAGAACGTTCGCCGTTCCGGCACGTTCATGTCGCGATAGAATGCGAGAAGACTGGTGTCCTCGATCGGAGTGACCTTGATCGTGTCCGTTCCTGTCGTGCTCATGGCGAGAATGCTCCCGAAATGCCAGCGGCAAATGTTTTGCGTGCCGCAGGCGATTGCGCAAATCCTACGCCGAACTATCGGCGTGTCATCATGCAAAATTCGCAGGTGGCACTTGACGAATTCTAGTATCCGGCGGCCTCGGAACCGCGCGAACGCGGATCGGGTGCGCCGAGCATTCCGGCAGGCGTAATTGCAATTGAATTTGCCGAAGTCTGCCCGAGCGGCTCGACGATCTTGTGGCCCTTCGCCCGAAGTGCATCCAGCGTTTCGGCCGGGAAACCGCGCTCTATTCTTACTTCATCCGGCAGCCATTGATGATGCAGACGCGGCGCAGTAACCGCGGCGGCGATATTCATGTCGAAGTCGAGCGCATTGACGATCACCTGCATCACGGTCGAGATGATCCGGCTGCCGCCTGGCGAGCCCGTCACCAGAACGGGCTTGCCGTCTTTAAGCACGATGGTCGGCGTCATTGAGGACAGCGGCCGTTTGCCCGGTCCGGGCAGATTCGCCTCGAAGCCGACCAAGCCGTAAGCATTCGACGCGCCTGGCGCAGCAGTGAAATCGTCGAGTTCGTTGTTCAGCAACACGCCGGTTCCTTCGGCCACGAGTCCCATGCCGTAGCTGAAGTTGAGCGTATAGGTGTTGCTAACGGCGTTGCCGTATTTGTCGGCGACCGAGAAATGCGTTGTGTTGCTGCCTTCGCGCAGCGGAGAGAGCACGCTATCGTTCCACGGTGTTGCTTTATCCATGTCGATAGTGGCGCGTTGCTTCGCCGCGTAATCCTTCGCGATGAGTTGCGAGATCGGCGCATTCACGAACGCGGGATCGCCGAGATAGCGCGCGCGATCCGCATAGGCGCGCTTCATCGCTTCGATCTCGACGTGCAATGCACTCACGGACGCAGCGCCCATCTCACGCAGATTGTATCCTTCGAGAATGTTCAAGGTTTCGAGCAACACCGTTCCGCCGGACGAGGGCTGCGGCATGGATACGATCTCATAGCCGCGATAGGTGCCGCGCACCGGCGCGCGAATGACAGGTTGGTAGTTTTTGAGATCGTCAGCGATGATGATGCCGCCGGCACCCTGAATTCCCTTAGCAAGTTTCTCTGCGACTGCGCCCCGATAGAACCCCTGTGCTCCTCGCGAGGCGACCGCCTCCAGCGTCGCTGCAAGATCGGTCTGAATTAGTTTGTCGTCCTGCCGCAACGACGTGCCGTCCGCGCGAAGAAAGATTTTCGCGCTCGCCGGCCATTTCGCCAGCCGGTCGCGATATTCCGGCAGCGTGTCGGCGCTGTCGCCGTCGAGAACAAATCCATCGCGCGCGAGCTTGATCGCGGGCGCAAGCAATTCGGCTAGCTTGAATTTTCCTGAGCCGTAATTTTTAAGTGCGAGAGAAAGACCTGCCACGGTACCTGGAACGCCGATTCCCATCGCCGACTCGCGAGATTTTTTTGCGTCCGGTTTGCCGTCGGTGCCGAGAAACATGTCGCGCGTCGCAGCGGCAGGCGCAATTTCGCGGTAATCGATCGCGATGTCTTTTTTGGTTGCGGCGAGATGAATCACCATGAAGCCGCCACCGCCGAGATTGCCCGCGCGGGGATATGTCACCGCCATCGCGAATCCCGTGGCGACTGCGGCATCGACCGCGTTGCCGCCGCGCTCCAGAACATCGCGACCTATCCGGGCGGCGATCTTCTCCTGCGCCACGACCATGCCATTACGTGCCGCAACCGGCTTGATCGTCTCGAGCGCTGGCGGGGCATAGAATCCATGCCGCGAATCCTGCGCGAGGGCAGGTAGCGCGAAGACTGCGAGTCCGAGCGTCAGCGCGCGGGACGTGGTGAACAAATTCATAAGGCGCTCCGGCAGAGTGCAGGCTGCGAAAAACCAGATAGCAATCGCAGCCCCGCACTATATGGTTTTCGTGCGCGAAGCGAAAACGCATTTGGTGATTCGGCGGGAGCACGATTCATGACCCAGACCATTTCAGCGCATGCCAGTCATGCAGGTGGAGAGAAGGTCTATCCGCCGCGCTCCGCGGTGTTCGGCTGGGTGTTGTTCGATTGGGCTGCGCAACCTTACTTTACGCTGATTACAACGTTTGTGTTCGCGCCATATTTTGCAACCCAGGTTGCATCGACGCCGGCAAGCGGACAGGCGATGTGGGGCTTTGCGACGGCAGCGGCAGGTCTTGTTATCGCGCTGATGTCGCCCGTGCTGGGCGCGATTGCAGACGCAGGTGGACGGCGGAAACCGTGGATCGCGGCGTTCGGCGTGCTGCTGGTGATCGGCTCGTCGCTGATGTGGATAGGCAAACCGGGCGACCAAGCTGTGATTCTGCCGCTGTTAATTGCATTTGGAATTGCGACCATCGGCGTCGAGTTTGCCACCGTGTTCAACAATGCGATGATGCCCACCTTGGTGCCGCCCGAGCGAATCGGGCGCTTGTCGGGCGCGGGCTGGGCAACCGGCTATATCGGCGGCATCGTCTGTCTCATTATTGTGCTCGGTTTTCTCGCTGCCAGTCCGGACACCGGAAAAACGATGGTCGGCCTGAAGCCGCTGTTCGGCCTTGATCCCGTCGCGCGCGAAGGCGAACGCATCACCGGACCTTTCACCGCGATCTGGTTCATGATCTTCGTGCTGCCGATGTTTTTGTATACGCCGGACATTGCGGCGAAGAAACCCGCGTTAGGTGCGGTGCGAGAAGGACTGCGCGAACTGCGTGAGACACTTTCTACACTTCCGCAGCGTCCCGTGATGCTGACATTCCTGATCGCCAACATGGTCTATACCGATGCGTTGGTGGCTTTGTTTGCGTTCGGAGGTATTTACGCGGCTGGCACATTCGGCTGGCAGACGATCCAGATCGGCTCGTTCGGAATTTTGCTGGCGATCTCCGGCACCATCGGCGCGTGGCTCGGCGGCAAGCTCGATGACATGTTCGGACCCAAGCGGGTCATCGCCGGCAGCATGCTGCTGCTGTTGCTGTCGATCGCGGCAATTCTGTCGATCGATCGCGATCGATTGTTTTTCATGTTCCCGGTCGCGCCGCCGGTGCCGGGCGGCAAACTGTTCTCGGCACCTGCCGAACAGGTCTACATGGTGCTCGGCTTCCTAATTGGCATCGCGGCGGGGCCGCTACAGGCAGCGTCACGCACGCTTTTGATTCGTCTCGCGCCGGAAGACCGCATCACGCAATACTTCGGACTGTTTGCTCTTTCGGGCAAAGTCACATCGTTCATGGCGCCACTTGTAGTGAGCATCGTGACGGTAATTACGGCCAGTCAGAAAGCCGGCATGGCTGTGCTGGTGGTGTTCTTCACGGCGGGGTTGATTTTGCTGACACGCGTGAATGACCCGCACGTTCCGCGCTGACAAATCCGCGGCGCTTAATGCCTGAAATGCCGCGTACCCGTGAAGACCATGGCGATGCTGTGATCGTCGGCCGCCTTGATGACTTCGTCGTCGCGCATCGATCCGCCGGGTTGAATCACGGCTGTTGCACCAGCCTCAATGGCAACGAGCAATCCATCCGCGAATGGAAAGAACGCATCCGAGGCGACGACTGAACCTTTGGTCATCGGCGCAGCCAATCCCAATTCCTTTGCGGCATCTTCGGCTTTGCGCGCGGCGATACGCGCGGAATCCACGCGGCTCATTTGTCCCGCGCCGATGCCGACGGTGGCCAAATCCTTTGCATATACGATAGTGTTGGACTTGACGTGCTTGGCAACACGAAATGCGAATTTCAGATCGCGCATTTCGGAATCGGTCGGCGAGCGCTTGGTCGCGACTTTCAAAGCCATGTCGTCGACCACCGCATTGTCGCGCGACTGAACGAGAAGCCCGCCCGCGACGGTCTTCGCAGTTAATCCAATAGCGCGTGCGTCGGGCAAGCCGCCCGCCAGCAACAACCGCAAGTTCTTGCGCCGGGCAATGATCGCGATGGCTTCGTCCGTCGCATCCGGCGCGATGATGACCTCGGTGAAAATTCCCGCGACGGCATTCGCAGCATCTGCATCGAGCGTGCGGTTGAATGCGATGATGCCGCCGTAAGCCGAAGTCGAATCGCAAGCGAGCGCCTTGCGATAGGCGGCGGCGAGATCGCTGCCTTCCGCCACACCGCAAGGATTGGCGTGCTTGACGATGACGCAAGCGGCGGTGCGCTTCGCGTCAAATTCGCCGATGCATTCATAGGCCGCGTCGGTGTCGTTGATGTTGTTGTACGAAAGTTCTTTGCCCTGGAGTTGCCGCGCCGTTGCGACGCCGGGGCGCTGTTCCGGCGTTTTGTAGAATGCTGCAGTCTGATGTGGATTTTCGCCATAACGAAGTGCCTGAATAAGTTTGCCGCCGACCGCACGAAAATCCGGTGCGTCAATTTCCAGTTTTGACGCGAACCAGTTCGAGATCGCGGCGTCGTAGGCAGCGGTGCGGGCGTAGGCTTTGGCGGCGAGGCGTCTGCGCAATGCTAGCTTTGTTGCGCCCTGATGGGCGGCGAGTTCGTCGAGTACCGACTGATAATCCGACGGCTCGACCACGACGGCGACATCGCCGTGGTTTTTCGCAGCGGCCCGGATCATCGCAGGTCCGCCGATATCGATATTTTCGATGCAATCTTCGTCGGACGCCCCTTTATCGACGGTTGCCTCGAATGGATAAAGATTGACCACCAGCAGATCGATCGGCGCGATGCCGTGATCCTTCATCGATTTGACGTGCTCGGCGTTGTCGCGAATTGCCAGCAAGCCGCCATGCACGTTCGGATGCAGAGTCTTGACGCGGCCATCCATCATTTCGGGAAAGCCTGTCAGATCGGATACGTCCATCACCTTCAATCCGGCAGCCGCTATGGCTTTCGCCGTACCGCCTGTCGAAATTAGCGCGACTCCATGCTTTGAGAGCGCGCTCGCAAATTCGATCAATCCGGATTTGTCGGAAACGGAAAGCAATGCGCGCGTCGCGCGGCGCGGATGGTCGGTCATTTCGAAAGTCCCAATATCAAGCCGTCGCGTAGCATGGTTTGCGGTCAGAAAAAACCTCTCGTTAAAGCGGCAGTTCAGGCTCGCGTTTGGCGTCGCGCCGGGCATTAGTGACGGCGGCAGAAGCCGAAGAACGCACAAAACTCCAGCGGATGCTCTGGGCGGTTTTGAGATGTTGACGGATCGCAAGCTGCGAGGTGCGGCGCGGCCCGTCGGCGCCGGCGAGAAACACGCTGTCCTCGAGCTCGACCTTGTCGTCGAGCGCCTCGAATGTCCAAACGTCGCGGTTAGGCAAAACTAACATCGCGCCGCGCCCGTCCCTGAGACGGCTCGCCTTGACCGATGGGTGCAGATGAAACCGCAACACATAATCGTCGTCGCGGCCGCGGGGCGACGATCCCGGCGCGTTGATTAACTCGTCCTCGCCATCGAGCCGGGTGCCATCCTTCGAGAGCATCAGCACCCGCTGATGCACCACACCGAACGCGCGGGCATAGCCGTCATGTGTCGCAGTCAGCAGAACGCCACGACTTGTCGCTTCGCGGAACGCGCCGACCTTAGATGGCCCGCTGACGATCGGCGCGCCTTGCAGCATCCGCTTCATCGCCTTGAGTTCGACGAACTGGCACGACGACGTTTCGTGGTAGGTGAGCGCCGAGTGCGCTGGCGTGCTGCGCGCGAAGCTGCGCCAGTTATCGCGGCCGGTGGGAGGAATGCCGCAATTCACCACGATGCGGCATGGCCCCGACGACAACTCGAAAGACAAGCATCCCGCATGGGCGTCACGGCTGATGCCCGAATGCGGTGGCGCGCCACTGTCCATAATGACTGCAGTGGCGCCTGCATCGAGACGCTGAAAGCCGCTATGCGGCATGCTCGGCATTGGC
>JBBRGE010000119.1:0-6806 GCA_038241045.1 Hyphomicrobiales bacterium
GCGCGCGCAACGCCTTCATCGGGAATTTTTAATTTGCCTGCGGCGTGCAATCCGAAAAACGGTGTCTCGGGCTCGATGGTGAGTTGATAGAGCGACAGATGTTCGGCGGCTTCGGAAATTGCGAGTTTGAGTTCTTGCGCCCACATTTGTGGCGTCTGGTCCGGCCGCGCGTAAATCAGATCGAACGAATAGCGATCAAAGGCTGACCGCGCGATCGCGACTGCATCGAGTGCCTCGCGCGCGCTGTGCAAACGCCCAAGCGACTTGAGAGAAGCATCGTCGAGTGCTTGCACACCCAGCGACACCCGATTGACGCCAGCCGCGCGATAGCCCTTGAAGCGCGTGGCTTCCACGCTGGTAGGATTGGCCTCGAGCGTGACCTCGACATCTTTCGCGACGTTCCAATGTTTGCCGATGGAATCGAGAATCGCGCCGACGGTTTCAGGCTTCATCAATGACGGTGTGCCGCCGCCCATGAAGATCGACGTGACTTCACGTCCCGGCGCGCGCGCGGCAGTGGTAGCGATCTCACGCTCGAACGCGCGCGCGAAGCGTTCTTCGTCGATGGCCTGATGACGGACATGCGAATTGAAATCGCAGTATGGGCATTTCGACAGGCAGAATGGCCAATGCAAGTAAACGCCGAAAGCTTGCGATGCGCTGCTCATTTCAGGCACATCTCCGCGAGCTTCACGAAGGCTTTGGCGCGGTGCGACAATCCAAGACCGAGCGGCGGCAGGCCATGTTTTTCGATTGAGGTCATTTCGCCGAAGGTGCGGGTGTGCCCGTCGGGCAGGAACGTCGGATCGTAGCCGAACCCCGCGTCGCCGCGCGGCGGCCACACCAGCGTGCCGTCGACGCGCGCCTCGACTTCTTCCAGATGTCCGTCCGGCCAGGCCACGCATAATGCCGACACGAAATGCGCACTTCGCTGCGCAGGCTCTTTCGCGCCGCGCTCCTGCAACAGCCGTTCGATACGCGCCATCGCGGCGTTGAAGTCTTTCGTCTCGCCGGCCCAGCGCGCCGAAAAAATTCCGGGCGCGCCGTCGAGCGCGTCAACAGCGAGGCCTGAGTCATCTGCGAAAGACGGAAGCTTCGTTGCGTTCGCAGCCGCAATGGCCTTGATCCGCGCATTGGCCTGAAAGGTTTTTCCTGTTTCGTCCGGCTCTGCGATTTTCAGATCCGCCGCCGACACCGCGTCGATGCCGTAAGGCGACAACAACTCGCGCATCTCGGCGAGCTTGCCGGGATTGTGGGTCGCGATCACAAGGCGGCCGGTGATTCGGCGATGAGAGGACATGGATCAACCGTAGCCGAAAATGAAAGCATTCGTCATTGCGAGGAGCACAGCGACGAAGCAATCCAGTCTTTTCTGGCAGCCTCTGGATTGCTTCGCTTCACTCTCAATGACAACACTTACGCGACCGCCAGTTTTTGCAATTCCACAAGACGTCCGATGCCTTTTTGCGCCAGCGCCATCAGGTTGAGAAATTCCGCCTGCGTGAACGGCGTCTTCTCGGCGGTGCCTTGCACCTCGACGATGCGCCCATCGCCGGTCATGACAAAATTTGCATCGGTCTCGGCTTCCGAGTCTTCAGCGTAGTCGAGATCGAGTACCGGCGTGCCGTTATAAATGCCGCAGGAAATCGCCGCCACATTGTCACGCAGCACGTTGTCGTTCTTGAGCATGTTGCGCGCCTTCATCCATTGAAGGCAGTCTGCAAGTGCCACCCACGCGCCGGTAATTGACGCGGTACGCGTTCCGCCGTCGGCTTGAATCACATCGCAGTCGACAGTGATCTGGCGCTCACCCAGCGCGACCAGATCGACGGTGGTGCGCAATGAGCGCCCGATCAGGCGTTGGATTTCCACGGTGCGTCCGCTTTGTTTTCCGGCGGCGGATTCGCGGCGCATGCGTTCATGTGTGGCGCGCGGCAGCATTCCGTACTCCGCCGTGACCCAGCCGCGGCCCTGACCCTTCAGCCATGGCGGCAAGCGTTCCTCCAATGTGGCCGTCACCAGCACATGGGTGTCGCCGAATTTCACCATGCAGGAACCCTCGGCGTATTTCACAACGCCGCGTTCCAGCGTGACGGCACGCAGTTCATCGGGCGCACGACGGCTTGGCCGCATGGAAATCTCCTGAAATTCACGAATTGGGCCTGCTTTTAGGGGCCGCTGGCCGCAGCGGCAAGGCCGCACTATAAAGGCCGCACTATACTATTGTCAGCGTTCACGCCCGGAGCCTCAATTGGCCCATCACGACCCCATCAGCAGCCTCATCACGCCGAATGCTGGCTTGGCGCAGCTCAATGAGCGTTCGCGCGATATTTTTCGCCAAATCGTCGAAAATTATCTGGCGACTGGCGAACCTGTCGGTTCGCGCAATATCTCGCGGCTGATCTCGATGCCTCTGTCGCCCGCCTCCGTGCGCAACGTGATGTCGGATCTCGAACAGCTGGGGCTGATTTACGCGCCGCACACATCTGCGGGGCGCTTGCCGACCGAATTGGGGTTGCGATTTTTCGTCGATGCGCTGATGCAGGTCGGCGATCTGACGGAGCCGGAACGCCGCTCGATCGAGACGCAACTCAAATCGGTCGGCGGGTCGCAGTCGGTCGAGGCTGCGTTGAGCGACGCATTGACTAGACTGTCCGGATTGACGCGCGCCGCCGCCGTCGTGCTCACCGCGAAATCCAATGTTCGCCTCAAGCATATTGAGTTCGTGCGGCTGGAGCCGGAAAAAGCGCTGGTGGTTCTCGTTGCCGAGGACGGTCAGGTCGAGAACCGCGTGCTGCCGCTGCCTCCCGGCGTGCCGATGTCAGCGCTGACGGAAGCCTCAAATTTTCTCAACGCGCGGATTCGCGGACGCACGCTGGATGAAGCGCGCGCCGAACTCGAGACCGCGATGGCGCAGTCGCGTACCGAACTCGATACGCTGACGCAGAAAGTCATCACGGCCGGCATTGCGAGCTGGTCCGGTGGCGGCGGCGACGAACGGCAATTGATCGTGCGCGGCCACGCCAATCTGCTCGAAGATTTGCACGCGCTGGAAGACCTGGAGCGGGTGCGATTATTGTTCGACGATCTCGAAGCCCAGAAGGGCGTGATCGATCTTTTGGGCCGCGCAGAGCGCGCCGATGGCGTCCGCATTTTCATCGGCTCGGAGAACAAGCTGTTCTCGCTGTCGGGCTCATCGACGATCATCGCACCCTATCGCGACAATTCCGGCCAGATCGTCGGCGTGCTTGGCGTCATCGGCCCAACGCGGCTGAATTACGCGCGCGTGATCCCGATGGTGGATTATGCGGCGCGCATAGTCAGCCAGCTAATCGGCAAGTAGTTAGGCATTCTCGTTGTCATCACCGGGCTTGTCCCGGTGATCCCGACAATTTAGCAAAGTGCCTCGACCATCGGGATGGCCGGAATAAATCCGGCCATGACAAGCTCTAAGCTTTCTCAGCTTGATTTCCCGGCCCTAAACCACGATATCCCGCAGAGCAATTCCAACATTCAACGACGACGATTTCCGAAAAGGTGCGTTATGGCCGATTCCAACGGGCACAAGGACCCGCAAACCGCAGCGCAAGGGTCTGCGCAAGACTCGGGGCAAGACAACGCGGCGCCCGCGACAGAAAAAGAGCCTGTGGTCTCCAAGCCCTACATTATGCCTGACGATCCCGAAGAGGGCTCGGTCGAGGCGCTGACCAAGGACGTCGCCGACGCCAATGACCGCATGCTGCGAACGCTGGCCGAGATGGAAAATCTCCGCAAGCGCACCCAGCGCGAAGTGGCTGACGCACGAGTTTACGGCATCTCGGGTTTTGCGCGCGACGTGCTCGACATTGCAGACAATCTTCAACGCGCATTGGACGCCGTGCCGATCGAGGCGCGCGAAGCCGCCGACCTGGGACTGAAGGCGCTGATCGAAGGCGTCGAGTTGACGGAGCGTTCGCTGCACAAGACGCTGGAGAAAAACGGCGTGCAGAAAATCGAGCCGCTCGGCGAGAAGTTCGATCCGAATTTCCATCAGGCGATGTACGAGGTGCCGGATTCGACCGTTCCGTCGGGCACTGTGGTGCAGGTGGTGCAGGCCGGCTACATGATCGGCGAGCGCATCTTAAGGCCGGCGCTTGTGGCTGTCACCAAGGGCGGCGCAAAACCGGCACCTGCGCCCGCGCACGATTCGACAGCTTAAGATTTATTTCGGGCCGACACCGTCGCGCACGGCACGAAAGCGCGGAAACGCTTTCGGCCATTCATCCTTCGTCGAACTTGCGATGATGCGCAGCGTCGCGCCGCTGCCGAACCGCAGCCACTGCACGATGGACACCGGCGTGTTGTCTTTTCCGGCCACCGCATCGAGACGCGTCTCAAATCCCGGCGTGCTGTCGATTCGGATCGCCTCGTTCGATGTCAGGCGCACGTTGCGAAGGCCCGGAATGGCGCGCGCAGCCTGCTCGGCAAAACGTGCGCGGTCATCGCCCTGAGCGCCCGGATTCAGCGGAACGGTCCCGATCACGATATAGGGCACGCCGTCGAGTTGGGTGTCTTCGGTGCCGTCGGTGAGAAGCACCGAGGCGCGCATCGAAAGCAGGCGAACGGTCTTGAAGCCGCTCAGTTCGCCGACCTTGAATGGCAGCAGGCTGAGTTGTTCTTCGACCGGCACATTCTTTCGCAGCGTCACCGATGCCAGCATCTTGCGCATCGTCTCCTCGGACGGCGCTTTCGCCGCACCCTCGCGCATCTGGGCAATGACGTAGGCCGAGAACGTCTCGCCCTTCGCAATCACGGAATATGTTTTGAAATTCACATCGCCTTCCTTGCGCGTTTCCATCGTAAGATAGGCATCGCCCGCTTCCGTCTTGATCTGCTCGACCTTGTTGCCGTCGGCGACCGGCTTGCCTTCCTTGAAGGCGGTTTCGACGGCGATAAAAGCTGCGGGCGGAATTTCCGCGATGCCAACCTTGACGGCCTTGTCCGCGGTCTCGAACCCCAGAAATTCCGTCGAGACAACAAGCCCCTCGAGCGGAACGATGCCGACGCGCGAACTTGGCGGAAAAGTTGCGTCGGCGGCCTCGGCCGTCACGGTGACCGTCAACACGGTGGCCAATACGGAAGCGACGGCGGCGAGGCGCAAAAGATATGTCATGGGACCTGACTGCTGATGGATTGGGGCCGTTCGATGGTTCGAAGGCCAATTCGCGCGGACTGTTTCCGCACCGGACCAACAGATCAAGGGGCCATTTGTTGCAGGCGCGCAAACACCTCGAGGAAATTACCCCTCCTTAAAGGTTTTGCGTCATTTCAGAGCTGATGACCGATCAAATTCTGATGAGGCAACCCAAAGCGGCCAGCACTTTCAAGCGCTGGCTTGATCGTTGTTTGCCCGCAGCGCTTGGCGCGGACGACCGCCCGGTCTATCGCGACCTTGTTATTTTCGGCGGCATTCTGTTCGCGCTCACCGCCATTGCCTACGTGGCGACGATATCCTGGACCACGACAATTCCGCGCGACGGCACGTCACTCGCGGTTGGGCGCGATTTTCTGAATTTCTGGATGTATGGTCGCGCTGCGTGGAGCGACAACGCGAGTGCGTTCTACGATATCGGCACCTATCACGACGCGATCCGCGCACTGCTCGGCTATTCGCTCAACGGACAGAACTGGTCCTATCCGCCGAGCATCATGCTGCTCGCCGCACCTTTCGGAAAACTTGGTTATCTGACGGCGCTGTCGATCTGGACGCTCGCAGGTCTCGCACTCTTCGTCGTGGTGGCGCGTCGCAATGTTGACGACTGGCGCATCCTGCTGCCGGTTCTGATATCGCCTGCCGCCTTGATGTGCCTGATTTCGGGCCAAAGCGCATTCGTCACCGGCGCGGTTTTGATTGCGGCGTTCGCCTCGATGGACCGCAGACCGCTGGTCGCGGGATTTCTGATCGGACTGCTTTCGATCAAGCCGCAGCTTGGCCTGCTGTTTCCATTCTTTCTGGTCGCCTCGCAACGCTGGCGCGTGTTCGTCGCCGCCGCAATGACGACGATTGCTTTGACTGCAATCACGACCGCGATCTTCGGCCCGCAAGTGTGGTTCGATTTCATTCAAAAAGGCCTGCCAGTGCAGGGCATGGTGCTGGCCGACCCTGACAGGATTGCCACGCCGTTTTTCCCGACCGTGTTCATGAACCTGCGCGGCGTCGATGCGAGCTATGGTCTTGCAATCTCGGTGCAGGCCGCGTTTTCGATCTTCGCCGTCGGCGCATTGATCTGGGCGGCGGCATTCCGGCGCGGCGCGCATCCCGTCATGACGATGGCGTTGTTTTTTGCCTGCACGGTTTGCGCCTCGCCTTACCTCTTGTCCTACGATCTCGTGCCGCTGACGTTCGCGGCTATTGTGCTTTTGGCAGGCGGGCAACTGGACGGCACGGGGCGGCGCGTGGCGCAACTGGTGTTCTGGATTCCGGCATTGCAATTGGCGCTCGGCACCTATCATGTCCCCGGACCTTCTTTGATTGCGCCGGTGTTCGTGGCCTATCTGGTGATGCGGCTGCGTAGCCTGCCTGAGACCCGCGATAACCGCGTAAATCCACGCTGATTTTCAGACTCTGATGCCGCCAGTCCTTGCGGGGGAATACCCCCCTCCTATATGAGGCGGAGCGCTGCGTCAGCGCGTGATTTTTCGATATCTGGGGGTTGGATTGGTGCGCCGTCAGGGCTCAGCCAACCTGCCGCAAAAAGAAGGAATAAGGGACCATGGGTAAGGTCATTGGGATCGATCTCGGCACCACGAATTCGTGCGTCGCCGTG
>JBBRGE010000120.1:0-6800 GCA_038241045.1 Hyphomicrobiales bacterium
CAGTATCCTCGGCCAAGAAGTCACCTATAAGATTGCGGTCCCCGGCCGCCACATCGTGATGAACTCACTTGCCGTTCTTGCCGCAGCCTCGCTTGCGGGAGCTGACCTCGCATTGTCAGCACTGGCGCTCGCGCAAATAGAACCATCGGCGGGGCGCGGGGTGCGTGAAACGCTGGTTGTAGCGGGCGGGACAGCAACGCTGATCGATGAGAGTTACAACGCCAATCCTGCTTCGATGGCGGCTGCACTGACCGTGCTTGGTCAAGCCAAGGTCGGATCGCGAGGACGGCGCATCGCCGTGCTCGGTGACATGCTGGAACTGGGAGTTTCTGGTCCCGCTTTGCACATGGGGCTAGCCAACGCGATAACAACCAACAAAATCGATACCGTCTTTTGCTGCGGTCCGCTCATGCATCATTTATGGGAAGGACTTCCGTCGGCGCAGAAGGGCGGCTATGCCGAACGTTCGGCGGCGCTCGAATCGCAGGTCACGGCCGCGCTCGGCGCGGGCGATGTTGTCATGATAAAGGGCTCGCTCGGTTCGCGTATGAAATTGATCGTAACTTCATTGCAAAAGCATTTTCCAGGCAAAGCCGCGCTCGACGATGCGGTTGTCTAGAGCGAACATAATAGGACGGTTTGAATGTTTTATTGGCTGACAGATCTCGCCGGCACGATTCCGGGCATCAACGTGTTCCGCTATATCACGTTTCGCACCGGAGGCGCGATGGTCACAGGAGCGCTTGTCGTTTTCATGTTCGGGCCATGGATTATCGACCATCTTCGACTGCGTCAGGGCAAAGGACAACCGATCCGGGCCGACGGACCGCCGACGCATCTGGTGACCAAGAAGGGTACGCCGACAATGGGCGGGCTGATGATCCTCGCGGGCCTTCTGGTCGCGACATTGCTCTGGGCGAATTTGCGCAACCCCTATGTCTGGATCGTACTCGGCGTCACTCTGGGTTTCGGCTTCGTCGGATTCTACGATGACTATTTAAAAGTCACGAAGCAGACCGATTCCGGTTTTTCCGCGCGCACGCGGCTTGTGGTGGAAGGCTTGATTGCGCTTGTCGCCTGTAGCTTGATTGTCTGGTTCGGCCGCGATCAATCCGCGACTTCGCTTGCAATTCCATTCCTCAAGGAATTCACCATCAATTTCGGCTGGTTCTTTGTGTTCTTCGCCGCCTTCATTGTGGTCGGTGCAGGCAATGCGGTGAACCTCACCGACGGTCTCGACGGCCTCGCCATCGTCCCGGTGATGATCGCTGCTGCAAGTTTTGGAATGATCGCGTATCTCGCGGGCAACGCCGTGTTCGCGGAGTATCTGCAAATTCGCTACGTTGCCGGTACCGGCGAACTCGCCGTGCTGTGCGGAGCGGTTCTCGGTGCGGGACTGGGATTTCTGTGGTTCAACGCGCCGCCGGCGTCGATCTTCATGGGCGACACCGGTTCGCTCGCGCTCGGCGGCATGCTCGGCGCGATTGCGGTCGCAACCAAGCATGAGATCGTGCTTGCGGTGATAGGCGGCTTGTTCGTTCTCGAAGCAGTGTCCGTGATCGTTCAGGTCGCGTCGTTCAAACTGACGGGCAAACGCATTTTCAAGATGGCGCCAATCCATCACCACTTCGAGCAGCTGGGATGGACCGAACCGCAGATCGTGATCCGATTCTGGATCGTCTCCGTGATGCTGGCGCTCGTGGGTCTCTCCACGCTGAAGCTGAGGTAAGTTTTGATTCCCGTCACGTCGTTTGCAGGCAAAATTGTTGCGGTGTTCGGCCTTGGCGGCTCGGGACTTGCGAGCTGTCATGCGTTGAAAGCGGGAGGGGCGGAAGTCATCGCCAGCGACGATAGCGTGGACAAACTTGCTGAAGCGGCGAAGGCCGGTTTCACAACAGCGAATTTGCGCGGCGTATCATGGGCGAATTTCGCAGCTTTGGTTCTGACGCCCGGAGTGCCATTCACGCATCCCGCGCCGCATTGGAGCGTGTTGGTGGCGAAGGAGGCCGGCGTTGAAGTCATCGGCGACATCGAATTGTTTTGCCGCGAACGACGCCGTCATGCTCCGAGCGCGCCGTTCGTGGCCATCACGGGTACAAACGGCAAATCGACCACGACAGCGCTGGTGGCGCATCTGATGCGTGAGGCTGGGTATGACACGCAGATGGGCGGCAATATTGGCAATGCGATCCTGTCGCTTGAGCCGCCGAAGCTTGGCCGGGTGCATGTGATCGAGATGTCGTCCTATCAGATCGATTTGACGCCCACGCTCGATCCGAGCGTGGGTATTCTCCTGAATATCACCGAGGATCACATCGACCGTCACGGCACACTGAAGCAATACGCAGCGGTGAAGGAGCGCCTGGTCGCGAACGTCCAGCGCGGCGGCACTGCCATCGTCGGCGTTGACGATGCCTGGAGCGCTGCGGCGGCAGACCAAACCGAGCAACACGGCAAGCATGTCGTTCGTGTCTCGGTCACACGTTCTTTGGCACAAGGCGTCTTTCTTGAAGGTGACACGATTATGAGCGCGTCGGGTGACGCGCGGGTTGAGATCGCCAGGATCGACAACATCGGTTCGCTGCGCGGGGGTCATAACGGGCAGAATGCGGCCTGCGCGTCGGCGGCAGCGCTGGCACTCGGCGTCAGCGGCAAGGTTTTGCAGGATGGCTTGCGAAGTTTTCCGGGTCTCGCACATCGCATGGAGCAGATCGGCCGCAAAGGTCGCGTGTTGTTCATCAACGACTCCAAGGGGACCAACGCGGATGCCGCGGCTCACGCGCTGTCGTCCTTCGACGAGGTTTTCTGGATCGCAGGCGGCAAGCCGAAGACCGGCGGCATTGAATCCTTGCGTGAATTTTTTCCGCGCATTCGCAAAGCCTATTTGATAGGCGAGGCCGCGCAGGAGTTTGCTGGCACGCTGGGTTCGGTTCCGCACGTCATTAGCAACGATTTGGAAACCGCCGTGCCCCATGCTGCGAAGGACGCGGAGGCCTCGGGGCTCGGCGAGCCGGTGGTGCTTCTGTCTCCGGCCTGCGCGTCGTTCGACCAGTTTCCGAACTTCGAAAAACGCGGCGAGCGTTTCCGCGATCTCGTCATGGCTCTTGGGTCCGTCATGCCCGTCAAGGAGGCGTCGTTATGATTTCTCGCGAACAACGCACGCCGCTCAGCGAATGGTGGTGGACGGTAGATCGTCTCCTGCTTGCGGCGATCATAGCGCTGATGCTGGGCGGAGTGATTTTGTCGCTTGCGGCAAGCCCTCCCGTGGCAGCGCGGTTGCATCTCGATCCGTTTCATTTTTTCAACCGGCACGTCATCTTCCTCATTCCGTCCATCGCGGTAATGATTGCCGTTTCGTTTTTGTCACCACGGCAAATCCGCCGCTCGGCGCTGATCGTATTCGCCATTAGTGTCGTCCTCATTGTCGCGACACTGTTGATCGGACCTGAAGTCAAGGGCGCGAAGCGCTGGATAACGCTGCTCGGCGTCAACATTCAGGCGTCGGAATGCGCCAAGCCGGCATTCGTGGTGCTGGTTGCGTGGCTGTTTGCGGAATCAGCGCGCCGTCCTGAAATGCCGGCGACATCGATGGCGATGACGCTGTTGATGACGCTCGTCACGCTGCTGGTGCTCGAACCTGATTTCGGACAGACCATGCTGGTGCTGATGGTTTGGGGCACCCTGTTTTTCATTGCCGGCATGCGGATGATCTGGGTGTTCGGTTTGATGGGCGCGTCAGCTGTTGGATTGTTCGGTGCCTACTTGATGGTACCGCATGTCGCCGGCCGCATAAAACGCTTCATGGACCCTTCTTCCGGCGATACCTTTCAGGTCGATACCGCGCTTGAATCTTTCATGAAGGGTGGCTGGCTAGGGCAGGGTCCGGGTGAAGGCACGGTGAAACGTATCTTGCCTGACAGTCACACCGACTTCGTATTCGCGGTCGCAGCCGAAGAGTTCGGTATTATTTTGTGCCTCGCACTGCTCGCGCTTTTTGCGTTCATCGTGATTCGCGCTCTGTCGCGCGCTTACACAAGCGAGGATCTGTTTGCGCGCTTCGCAGCCGCGGGGCTTGCAATCATGTTCGGCATTCAGGCGTCCATCAACATGGCGGTGAACTTGCATTTGCTGCCCGCGAAGGGCATGACGTTGCCTTTCATTTCCTACGGCGGATCGTCGATGATCTCGCTGGCCTATGGCGTTGGCATGCTGCTGGCGCTGACGCGGCAACGCCCGCGCGTCGAAATGGAATCGGTCGGCGCGGCAAACGCAGCGCACGGCTACGCCTGATCCGATGACCGATGCGCCACTCATCATGCTGGCGGCGGGTGGCACCGGTGGCCATTTGTTTCCGGCCGAAGCTCTCGGTGTCGCGTTGATGAAGCGCGGAGCGCGTGTGCGGCTGGTGACGGATTCCCGCGCCATACAATATGGCGGCCTGTTTTCCAGAGACATGTTCGACGTTGTGCCGTCTGCGACGGTGCGTGGACGCACGCCATGGGCGCTGGCGCGAACGGGCGCGGTGCTTGCCACGGGGGGAGTGATGTCGCTCGCGTTGCTGCAAAGGCTGAAGCCGCGTGCCGTCGTCGGGTTCGGCGGCTACCCGACATTGCCGCCACTGATCGCCGCAAGGCTGCTTGGGATTCCCACCATCATTCATGACGCCAACGCAGTGATGGGTCGCGCCAATAAGCTCCTGTCGCATCGTGTCAGCGCGATTGCTACGTCATTGCCGGGCGCGCTCGAGCATGAACCCGCACTCGCTGGTAAGTCCACCGCCACCGGCACGCCGATGCGGCCCGCCATTCTGGCGGCGGCGGCCGTGCCTTACAAGCAGCCGGACGCAACGGGTCCGCTGCGCTTGCTTGTCGTCGGCGGCAGCCAGGGTGCGCGTATCATGGCCGATATCGTGCCGCCTGCCGTCGAGCGGCTTGAGCCGTCGTTGTGGAACAGGCTCCTCATTGTGCAGCAGGTGCGCGAGGAAGACATGAGTCGCGTGCGCGCTGTCTATGACAGGCTCAAGGTCAGCGCGGAGTTGGCGCCGTTTTTCAACGATCTTCCGGCGCGGCTTGCAGCGAGCCATCTTATTGTGTCGCGTTCGGGTGCCGGAACAGTCGCCGAATTGGCGGCGATCGGACGGCCATCGATTTTGGTGCCGCTGCCCGGCGCGATCGATCAGGATCAATTTGCCAATGCCGGCGTTTTGCAGCAGGTCGGCGGTGCGGTCCGGATCACGCAAGATGAATTTACGGCGGACAGGTTGGCGGCGGAGATTTTTGCGCTCGCCGCAGAACCTGCGCGGCTCGGAGACATGGCCAAGAGCGCGCGCTCAGCGGGTAAACTCGATGCCGCGGAACGGCTGGCCGATCTGGTGGCCAAGGTGGCGGGCATCTAGCATTTTTGAAGGGCAGTTTCCCCTTGTCATACCCCGTCAAAGCGAGGCATCCAGTAGGCGAAATGCCGAGGATTTTTCGATGAGACTGCCGCGCGAAATCGGACCCATCCACTTTGTCGGGATTGGCGGCATCGGCATGAGCGGCATCGCCGAGGTGCTGTGCAATCTCGGCTACACCGTGCAGGGCTCTGATGTCTCCGAGAGCCCCAACGTTACTCGCCTGCGCGATATAGGCATCAAGGTCACGGTCGGGCACAAGGCCGAGAATGTCGATGGCGTCGATGTGCTGGTGGTGTCTACCGCGATCAAGCGCGACAATCCGGAATTGATCGCGGCGCGCGGACTTCGTATTCCCGTCGTGCGCCGCGCCGAAATGTTGGCCGAACTGATGCGGCTGAAAAGCTGCATCGCCATCGCTGGCACGCACGGCAAGACCACCACGACCTCGATGGTCGCGACATTGCTTGACGCGGGCAATCTCGATCCCACCGTCATCAATGGCGGCATCATCAACGCCTACGGCACCAATGCACGTCTGGGCGCGGGCGACTGGATGGTGGTCGAAGCCGACGAGAGCGATGGCACGTTTCTGAAATTACCTGCTGATGTCGCCGTCGTCACCAATGTCGATCCCGAACATCTCGATCACTTCAAAACGTTCGAGGCCGTGCAGGAGGCATTTCGCAACTTCGTTGAGAGCGTGCCATTTTACGGATTTGCGGTGATGTGCACCGATCATCCGGTCGTGCAATCGCTGGTCGGCAAGATCGAGGATCGCCGCATCATTACTTACGGCGAAAATCCGCAGGCCGACGTGCGGCTCGGCGACCTTGTGCCATTTTCCGGCGGCTCAAAATTCAAGGTGGAATTCCGCAACCGCACCACCGGCGCTGAACACGCGATCAACGATCTGATGCTGCCGATGCCGGGTCGTCACAATGCGCTGAACGCAACAGCGGCCATCGCGGTGGCGCACGAAATCGGAATCTCCGACGACACCATTCGTAAGGCACTCGCGGGCTTCGGCGGGGTCAAGAGGCGCTTCACCAAGACCGGTGAATGGAACGGCGTCACTGTCATCGACGATTATGGGCATCACCCTGTCGAGATCGCCGCCGTCTTGAAAGCGGCGCGCGACTCGACCAAGGGCAAAGTCATCGCCGTGGTGCAGCCGCATCGCTATACGCGGCTCAAGAGTCTGTTTGAGCCGTTCTCGACCTGCTTCAACGATGCCGATGCCGTCATCGTCGCCAATGTCTATGCCGCCGGCGAGCAGCCGATCGAAGGCGCCGACCGCGACCATCTGGTGCAGGCGTTGCGCGCGCGCGGCCATCGTCAGGTGACGGCGCTCGACGGGCCGGAAAAGCTTGCCGGCATCATCAAAGGTCTGGCGAAACCCGGCGAC
>JBBRGE010000121.1:0-6762 GCA_038241045.1 Hyphomicrobiales bacterium
CCCGCGTTTTCGTATCTCAATGTGCAAATGTTTAGCGCGGACCGCCGCGGCCACCGCCAGCACCACCACGTCCACCGCCAGCACCGCCGCGCTCTGCGCCCGGACCTGCGCCGAACACCGGCTTCGGTTTCATCGGCAACAGACCTTCGCGCTGCAGCTTCTTGCGAGCGAGCTTACGGGCGCGACGAACGGCTTCCGCCTTTTCGCGGGCCTTTTTCTCTGATGGCTTTTCGTAATGACCGCGGAGCTTCATCTCGCGGAAAATGCCCTCGCGCTGCATCTTCTTCTTCAGCGCCTTGAGAGCTTGGTCGACATTGTTATCGCGAACGAGAACCTGCACGCGGCATCCTCTTTGTTGATCGGTTTGAAATTCTGTCGATGTCGAGAAGCGGACAAAGGCCACGCCCCTCACATCAAGGGCGCGGATGTACCAGACGAATGGTTAAATGTCCACCTGCGAAAGGCCAGATATGGCACTGAAAAAAGCCTCCCAGACGCGCTATTTACGGCCCGAATCGGCTGGTTTGACCACTGTGACATGGCCCATTTTGCGACCCGGTCGGGATGTTCCCTTGCCGTAGACGTGCACCGTCGCGCCGGGCGTCGCCAGCCACTGACCGTAATCGTCAATATCATCGCCGATGAGGTTGGTCATCGTCACGTCGCCGTGGCGCACCGGATGAGCGAGTTTCCACCCCGCGATCGCTCTGATGTGCTGCTCGAATTGCGAGACCGATGCGCCGTCCAGCGTCCAGTGCCCGGAGTTGTGCACGCGCGGCGCGATCTCGTTCACCAACAATGTCATGCCGCCGGTGTCCGGCACCACGAACATTTCCACTGCCAGCACGCCGACGTAATCCAATGCGGTCGCGATACGTGCTGCGATCTCGCGAGCCTGCACTGCAATCGCGTCCGGAATCGATGCAGGCGCGCGCGATACTTTGAGAATGTGATCGCGATGCTCGTTTTCCGTAACATCGTAGCAAACGACTTCGCCGTCGGCGCTGCGCGCCGCGATCACAGAAATCTCCCGCTCGAACGGCACGAAGGCTTCAAGGATGGCGGATTTGGTTTGCAGATCGCTCCAGATTGTTTCCAGATCATCTCCGGCGCGAATCTTCGCTTGGCCCTTGCCATCGTAGCCGAAGCGCCTGGTTTTGAGCACGGCAGGCAGACCGATCTGCGCGGCTGCGGCCTTCAATTGCTGCGCTGAGCCGACATCGGCGTATCGGGCCGTAGCGATCCCCAACGATTGAACGAAATTCTTTTCGGCAAGCCGGTCCTGCGTCGTCTCAAGCACTTTCGGGTCGGGCAGCACCGTGCGACGTGCGGCAAGCACCATGGCGGCTGAGGCCGGGATATTCTCAAACTCGTAAGTGATTACATCGACGTCGGAGGCGAACAGTTCCAGCGCTTCGACATCGGCATATTCGGCGCAGGTTGCGTTCTGGACGACGTCGAATGCCGGTGAATCTGGATCTGGCGAAAAAATCTGCGCCCTCAGGCCGAGACGCGCCGCCGCCATTGCCAACATTCGGCCCAACTGCCCGCCGCCCAGAATGCCGATGGTGTCGCCTGGCTTCAGCGTCACACGATTGGGAGTTGTCACTTAGGAATCCTTGGGCCGTTCGCTGACCGCGTCGGTCTGCTGTTTACGCCACGCAGCGAGCCGCGTTGCCAAGCCAGAATCGGTCAGCGCCAGCACGCTGGCTGCGAGCAGGGCCGCGTTGATAGCGCCGGGTTTTCCAATCGCCAAGGTGCCGACCGGGATTCCCGCGGGCATTTGCACAATTGAATACAGCGAGTCCAGGCCCGACAGCGCCTTGGATTCGACCGGTACGCCGAACACCGGTAATTCCGTCATTGACGCCGCCATGCCGGGCAGATGCGCAGCACCCCCAGCACCCGCGATGACGACTTTGAAGCCGGCAGTTTTTGCGCCCTTGGCAAACTTGTAAAGCCGGTCGGGCGTGCGATGCGCCGAGACAATCAGCGCTTCGTGCGAAATGCCGAGCGCGTCCAGCGTCTCGGCGGCGTGTTTCATGGTGTCCCAATCGGACTGGCTTCCCATGATGATGGCGACAGGGGCGGTCATGAAAAAACGTCTTTATGGCCTCGGAAATAGAGGCGGATTGTAGGGTTCGAATTTTGGGTGGCAAGTTGCGGGGAAAGGAATAGCCTTTCATGGTCAACAGCGGCAAGTCCCTCAAGCCTTGTGGCGACCGAATTGGCCAAGAAAACCGTCAAGAAATCTGCAAAAAAGCGCCGTTCCCGAACGCGACCCCTTGAACGTATGGCAACGACGCACAGCCCACGGTCTGCAAGCACAGCCCGGGCCGAAACCACGATTCGCACCCTGAAAGCAAAGCTCGCGGCAGCGCAGAGCCGGATCGACGAACTCCAAGCCTGGGCCGACACTGATTTCCTTCTCAATATCTATAATCGCAGGGGGTTCGAGCGCGAACTTGTGCGCTCCATTGCGTATATCAAGCGCTATGCTGCCACCGGCGCGTTGATCGTTCTTGACGTCGATCGTCTGAAACCGATCAACGACACGTTCGGTCATGCAGCCGGAGATGCGGTGCTGAAAGGAGTTGTCGCGGTTCTGATGCGGCATGTGCGCTCGTCCGATGTGGTCGGACGATTGGGCGGCGACGAGTTCGGGTTGCTGCTGTGGAATCTCACGGAAGCCGACGCGCTCGCGAAGGCGAAAGCGCTGGAAGACTCCATCGATCAACTGACATTCGTTTTCAAGGGAAAGGCCGTCACAGCGGGCGCTTCCGCAGGCGTGGCACTGCTCGGTCCGATGGACGAGGCGTCGACGATGTTGGAGCAGGCGGATCAGGCGATGTATGCACGAAAGGACATTCGACGCGGCTTAACGCAACAAATCAGGCGATGATATCCGGCGTAATCTGGTCTTCGATAAAGGAAATCCGGTCGCGCAAGTGAAGCTTGCGCTTTTTGAGCCGCTGCATCCGCAGCAGGTCGGGAGCCGGCGACTGGTGCAGCGCTTCGATGGCTGCATCGAGATCGCGATGCTCCTGCTGCAACTGCGCAAGCTCGACCGCAAATTCGTTGTTGTCCTGATCTGCCATAACGGTGGATGACTTTATTCGATCGGACTTTCAGCAAGTTTTCGCCGGTGTCCTATTGGTAATCTGTCATCGCAGAAAATGGCAGCCAGTTCCAGCAGGGGTATTAAGGGACTGGTTCCGTCACTATTTATTTCCCGCGATACAAAATATCGCAGGGATGTTTTTTGATTGCAGTCGACAGATGCCACGTCTCATGTACACTTACTCGTCCAGAATTAAATCTGAGGTCCACTAACAAAGGAGACTTCTTATGGCAATTCAGGCGCATCTCGTTGAACTGGAACGGAAACACGACGTTCTGGAAAACGAATTGCATGATGCCCTCAAGCATCTTTCCACCGACGACCTCAAAATCATCGAATTGAAGCGCCGTAAGCTGGTGCTGAAAGACGAAATCGAGCGTATCCGGCACTCGGCGAGTTTGACCGTTCACTGATATTTTTGGTACTTGCCAGTAAATCCTGACAAATCGTATCGTTCACGATTGCGCGTCGCGCTCTTTTTGAGCTTGCGTGAGCGCTGCGACGTGGTCGGCAATGGCAAGTGACGACGTCAACCCCGGCGATTCAATTCCGAACAGATTGACCAATCCGGCAACGCCGTGGTCGGGTGGGCCTTGGATCACGAAATCCTGACGTGCAACCGCGGGCGGCACGATCTTCGGCCGAATTCCAGCATAACTCGGGCTCAACGCGCCATCGGGCAGTTGCGGCCAATACCGTCGGATAGCGGGGTAGAATAGCTCTGCGCGTGCGGGATCGACCGCGTAATTGAGTTCGTCGACCCATTCGACATCCGGCCCGAACTTGGCTTGCCCGCCCATGTCGATGGTGAGATGGACTCCGAGACCACCGAGCTCGGGCACCGGATATATCAAACGCGAAAACGGCGCACGCGCATTGCAACTGAAGTAGTTGCCCTTCGCATAGTAGGACGTCGGAATGCGATCGGGCGGCATGCCTTCGATTGCGCGAGCGACAGTTGGCGCGGACAACCCTGCGGAATTCACCAGCAGTTGGCATCCGATCGTCATCGGCGCGTCGCCACCCACTTCGATCTCGAAACCGTCATGGAGTGATCTTGCACGTAACAACGGCGCATGAAATGCCAACACCCCGCCTGCATTCTCGACGTCTCCGCGCAAGGACAGCATATAGGCGTGGCTGTCGATGATCCCGGTCGATGGTGAAAGCAGCGCGCCGGTACAACTGAGCGCCGGTTCAAGCGCGGTTGCATCGGTCTTGCTCAGCGTTTGCAAATCATCGACGCCATTGGCTTCCGCATGTGCCTTGATCGAGGCGAGTTTTCCGTTTTCGCTTTCGGCAGTTGCGACGATCAACTTGCCGCAGCGTCGATAGGGCACGCCATGGTCGTCGCAATAAGCATAGAGCATTTTCTTGCCGCTGACGCAGAGCTGCGCCATCAGGCTGCCGGCCGGATAATAAATCCCGGCGTGGATGACTTCGCTGTTGCGCGATGAGGTTCCGGTACCGATGTCATCTGCGGTTTCCAGCACGATGACTTCAAGGCCTGCTTGCGCCATCCGTCGTGCAACAGCCAGTCCAACGACGCCAGCTCCGACCACGACACACTCGATTCTATCCATCCATGCAGCTCGGTTGTGACGTCGTTTGGGTGGTCATTTCTTGCGCAAACCGCCTCGCCGCGATGCAGACAGCGTTATCGTTTCGTTAAGCATAGACGTCCAATTGCCTGAATTTAAATCTCATTGTTCGACGCGGCGGCTAAGCGTTTACCCGATTCAAACGGGTACAACCAGAGAGTGTCAGCGAAGAATTTTGCGGGTTTAAAATGACGGGCTGGCAGAAGCAGGCGCGCGTAACGACGATGAATCATCCGTGGCTCGTCGTGACTTTGCTTGTGAGCATCCTAATTTGCGATCAGGCGATTGCGCAGATTGCTGTTGCGTCTGACGGCTCGTTTGTCACCGTACCACCGGCACATTCCAGCCGAACCATGATCTGGCAAATGCTGATCGGTGGATTTGTCATCTTTGCGTTTCTCGGATCTATCATCTTGTGGGTCATGACGGCGCTGCGCAAGGCGCGCCATGCGAGCATTCGCCGAAGTGCGTTTGTCGGGTCTGCACTGAACAGTCTCAGCCAGGGCATTGTAATAATGGATGCGCATCAGCGTATCGTCTTCTGCAATGATCGCTATCTTGAGATGTATGGACTTGCGCGTTCTGCAATTCATCCAGGAATGACCGGACGCGACATCGTCGAGCTGCGGTCGAAAACAGGCACTTTGCCAAGCAACACCGATCAATACTATCGCGATGCCGCGCGGCCCGACGGGCACGTCTGCGAATTGAGCGATGGCCGATCCATTCAAGTCAAACACATCAAGCTCGCCAATGGCGGACTTGTCTCAACGCATGACGACTGCCGCGAACAGCGCAAGCTCGTGACAGAGCTTGCCAGCACGAAAAGCTTTCTCGAATCCGTTATCGACAACATCCCGGTTTGCGTCGCCGCGAAGACGATCGAGGACGGCCGATATATTCTCGCGAACCGCGCGTTCGAGCAATATTGCGGCTTCGATCGTGACTTCATAATCGGCAAGACCGCGCAGAGTCTCTATAAATCTGGAAATGCAGACGCTGTTGCGCGGCTCGATAAAGAAGCAATCGCGTCGCCGACCGGCCGTACCCATACTGAACTGTCCGTCGATCTTCGCAACGGTGAGCGTATAGTTGCGTGCGAACGCGTCATCGCGCGCAACGACAAGAACGAGCCGGAATATCTCATATCGCTTTTCGAAGATGTCACCGATCGCCGGTCGCTGTCGCAGGAAGTTAAGGACGCCAAGAAATTTCTGGAACTGGTCGTCGATAACGTCCCCGTCGCGCTGGTCGTTAAGCGGCTGAGCGACAGTCAATATGTGTTGGCCAATCGCGGCGCAGAATCCATTCTGAGCCGCAGCCGCGAGGACGTCATTGGGTTGACGATCGACGATGTCTATAACGAACGCGACGCCAAATTCATCGGCAAGCGCGATGAAGATGCCGTTCGCAAGAAGGGCATCGTCACCGAGGAACACCCGATCCAGACCCCTAACGGCCTGCGGTTGTTCCTGACGCGCCGCGTCACCGTACTCGATGAAAATGGTGAGCCGCAGTATCTCATCAACACCAATGAAGACATCACCGATCGCCGCGAAACCGAATCGCGTATGGCGCATATGGCGTATCACGATGCCCTGACCGAGCTGCCGAATCGCGCGGCATTCCTTCAGGCGCTGTCGCAAATGATTGATGCCTGCGAGGGAACGGACGAGGAATTCGCCGTGCTGTCGGTCGATCTCGATCGCCTCAAGGAAATCAACGACGTGTTCGGTCATGAAGTCGGCGACCGGCTTTTGATCGAGGTGTCGCGCCGCATTCAAGCTGCGGCAATCGGCGGTGTGGTTGCACGCCTCAGCGGCGACGAATTCGGATTGATTATCGATGGTGTACAGCCCAATGCGGCAGCAACGCTCGCGGCGCGGCTATCCGAAATGATGCAGGAAGAGTTTGTTGTCGATGGGCGATCGGTTCGCATCGGCTTGACGACAGGTATTGCGGTATTTCCACGCCACGGCAGTGGTGCGGAAGCACTGCTCGCCAACGCCGACGCCGCGCTGTTTCGCGCCAAGGCCAAGT
>JBBRGE010000122.1:0-6707 GCA_038241045.1 Hyphomicrobiales bacterium
AGTTACGCAAGATCCTCGACGACGAGGAGGCCAGCGATAACGACAAGTTCGTCGCATTTGATTTTCTTAAAAACGCCAACATCGCCGCAGGCGGCGTGCTGCCGATGTGTCAGGACACCGGCACGGCGATCATCATGGGCAAGAAGGGTTTTCGTGTCATCACCGATGGCGACGACGAGGCGGCGCTCAGTGAAGGCGCGCGCGACGCCTATTTGAGACGCAACCTTCGTTATTCACAGGTGGCACCACTGTCGATGTTCGAGGAGAAGAACACCGCCAACAATATGCCGGCGCAATGCGAGATCTATGCCGAAGGCGATGATGCTTACAAATTTATGTTCATGGCCAAGGGAGGCGGCTCTGCGAATAAGGCGTTCCTGTTTCAGGGCACGCCGTCGCTGCTGACCAAGGAGCGCCTCCATGCATTCCTGAAAGAAAAGGTGCTGACGCTCGGTACTGCCGCGTGTCCGCCATATCATCTGGCAATTGCGATTGGCGGCACCTCGGCTGAATTGTGCATGAAGACCGTGAAACTGGCATCGGCGCGCTATCTCGATGAGCTGCCGACGCACGGCAGCGCCGACGGCAATGCGTTCCGCGATCTGGAGATGGAGCAGGAAATTCTCAAGATGACGCAAGGCCTGGGAGTGGGCGCGCAATTCGGCGGCAAATATTTCTGCCATGACGTGCGCGTCATTCGGCTGCCGCGTCACGGCGCGTCTCTCCCGATTGGACTCGGTGTGTCCTGCGCAGCCGACCGTCAGGTGCTCGGCAAGATCACGCGCGACGGCGTCTATCTTGAAGAACTCGAACACAATCCGGCGCAGTATCTGCCCGCTGTGGAGGAGAAGCTCGGCGGCGAGATGGTGAAGATCGATCTCAACAAGCCGATGAAGGATATTCTCGCCACGCTGTCGAAATATCCGACCAAGACGCGGCTCTCGCTAACCGGCACCATGATCGTGGCGCGCGACGCGGCACATGCGAAATTGCGCGAACGCCTTGAGAAGGGCGAGCCGCTGCCGGATTATTTCAAGAACCATCCGGTGTATTACGCAGGTCCTGCGAAAACACCCGAAGGCTACGCGTCCGGCGCGTTCGGCCCCACCACGGCAGGGCGCATGGATTCGTTTGTGGATCAGTTTCAGGCCGCGGGCGGCTCGATGGTGATGCTGGCGAAAGGCAACCGCGCGCCGGTGGTGCGCGAGGCCTGCAAGAAATATGGCGGGTTTTATCTCGGCTCGGTCGGTGGCTCGGCGGCGAATCTGGCCGAGCATTGCATCAAAAAGGTCGAGGTTGTCGAATATGCCGAGTTGGGCATGGAGGCGATCTGGCGCATCGAGGTCGAGGATTTCCCTGCGTTCATTATTATCGACGACAAGGGCAATGATTTTTTCAAGGAACTGAATCTCGGCTGACGCTTTGATCGCAATGGCCGCTAAATCCAGTAAGCCACCTTGGAAAAAGCCGAATCCGCGCAAGAAGGCGGCCGGCAAATCGTCGAAACTCTCACCTGAACTGAGAGAAGCAGCGCGCGAACGCGCGGCGAATGCCGGCCGGCGTTATCCCAATCTCATCGACAATATGTGGGCCGCACAGCAGTCGAAGGCTTCGCGCAGCGACTGATTGTGAGCGGCGCAGGGTAATGCTGATTTGGGTGGCGGGCGCAATCGCATGGGGACAATTTCGAATCGTTTGTTGCGGCCCGGTGCATTTTAGGGATTCACAGCAGCCGATTCGTTGCGGTAGTTTCGTACTATTACTTTAGTGATTCGGCTGCTCGTCTCAGCGGCCACCCGGCAGAAAAATCAGTTTCGTTGCAAGCGTGCGAAGCTTCCCAATTGCCCAGGGGCTCACATGCTTGCTCGTCCGACAGAAATGACCCGCGTGCTGGATTTGTGTCAAGCTGCTCTGCAGATCGTCGATTATTCAAATCCGGCTCGGCTGACATCCGCCGGCACTGAAGCCGGGACATACATCGCGCATTGCTATGACGTTAAAATCGTCCTGTATATTCCGGCGCTTCCCGACCGAAAAAGACTGATCGACATCTGGCACAACAAGATCGTTCTCAGCGTCGAATGGAAACCGCGCGGCGCGCAGATCCACAAATTTCATTCCGGCAGATGGGAAGACCTTTTGCGGCATGGGGCGGACGCTATACATCCAGACGCCATGCAGGCGGAAGTCATGCAGCCCCGCCTGGCCGTGGGCTGGAGTTGAACTGCGGTCGCAACGTCACGCCCCGCGATATGACCGTCGTCGAATGCGATTTCCCAATATCGAGTGTAATTGATCGTCGCACGGTGGAGACGGCGTATTTTCGCGATTCGTACCGCGCGCCCCTCAACCACCCGGATGCGAGCGTCACCGATCTATTCGTGAGCATCTTCGCGCATCATCCAATGTGGATGAAAGCCATTCTGATGATCCGGAACTGGACCGTCGGACTGTTCGGCCTTGAAGCCCCGACTGCGTCGGAGATCCTCAATTTTTCTCATCAGACAACTTATGCGGTCGGCGACAAGATCGGCGTCTGGCCACTCATGGCGCTGACGGACACTGAACTCGTTGCCGGTCGCGACAACAAGCATCTCGACTTCAGGCTTTCAGTGTTGAAGACCACGGAGGGCGAGACCGCGAACGTCGTGGTGTCCACGATCTGCGTGGTGCACAACGTGTTCGGCAAGATTTATCTGTTCTTCATCGTGCCGTTTCACAAATGGGGTGTGAAGCGGATTATCTCAAACGCGGTTGCGGCGGGAAGGCTGTGAAATTGTCACCGCCCTCCCGCTTGCCCCGATGATATGCTTAAGCGCGGCTGCCCTTGAACGGGAACGAGCCCATCGGGCCGATGCCCATGTCGCCCTCGATGGCGTCGCCGGACACTTTGCCGGTGAAGGCCAGCGTCAGCGGCATCGGGCTTGTGATCTTCACTTTCCATTCGACGTTGTCGCCGTTCACGGTGCCGTCGAAAATTTCGGTCTCGTTGCCTTCGGCCGATTGCTTGCCGGTCAGCGTGCCGCCGCTGCTGGCGAGCGTCAGGCCCGCATCGCGGTCGCCCATCGGCGTGCTCATCGTGATCTTCCAGTTTCCGTCGACGGCCATGGTGTTCCTCCCATATTTCGATCCGATCGGATCGTTTGAATGCGGTGTGATAGGTGTTCGCCGCCGATGAGGCAAGCTGACAGACTGTCGCCGAATGGGACTATTGGCCACCGATTGCGTTGCCGCTTTGGATGGAGCACGACGGCGAGCCGGTGGACGCCGTGACCGTATACATGCGGCCGTCCGGTCCCTTACGTTTGATGGCTGCGCTGCCGCCCTTGGCATCGACCACCTGAACCGTGCAGCTTGCGAAAGACGGGTCGAACGTCGCGATGTATTGCCGCGCGCCGCTCTCGAACGCTTCAGTGCCGATAAGCCGATTGCCTTCGAGCTTGACGCTGCCGCGCCCGCCGAAATCCCCTGGGCCTTTTTCGGCACCGCGCGAGATCCGATTGCCACGCAGGTTCATCCGCAAGAAGGTTCGCCCAGCTGAACTGATATACACCGTTCGCGTGTTGATGTTGTTGTAGGATCGCGTCTGGCCGTCCTCGGTTGTCGCCATACCGGACGTGCTCCATGACATGGTGACTGTCTTGTTGAACGCGGCCGAAGATGCGCCAGCGGAGAGTGCCGGGCCTGTTCCGGCGAGGACGAGCGACAAGGCAATTCCGCCGAGCAATCTGTTCATGTGCTGAAATCCGTTGTTTGAAAATGATCCTGAGTGTAGGACCGGGAAATATTTGACGTCAATGGCAGCGTTTCGGTTCATGCGCCCGGCGCTGCCGCGCGAAGTCTGCGGGTAATCACAATGCGCGTGACAAGATATTGCAGCGCGAACGCCACAATTTTCGCGCCGACCGCAATCACCGTCACGTAGAACGCCCAAAGTTTTACGTCCCCCGTCAATGCGGTTACAATCACGCCGGCGCCGAGCACGAACATCAGCACGGCCCATGCGTAACCTGCGATGGTCACGACATCGGCCGCGTTGTCTTTCACGATATCCGGTTGATAACGCAGCATCCATCCGCGCCGCAGCATGATGGCGCCGATTGCGAAATGAGCGACGGAGGGCTTCATCAGCACAAAACGCGGATCTTTGGTGAGCAAGGTCGCGCTGCCGAGCACGATGACAAGCGCGAGGCTGGCCCACGTCATGAAGTCGAGTATCTGGCCTCTGACGCGCGCGTAGATGAACTGGCCGATGGCGCCCGCAATCGCAACGCCAGTCGCGATCAGCACATCTGCGGTCGCCAGCCACACGACGAAGAAAACGATGGTCGAGAAGAAATCGACGAAGAGCTGACGGAAAACTTTTCCCATCGCGCGGTTGTCACATGCGAGGGGAAAGCAGACAAGCCGGGGACATCGGCATCACAGCGCCGATGCCGTCGTCAGTCTGGCTTCGGTGAGGCTGTCTCGAACACGACAGCCGCATTTGGCTAAGGAGGCCGGCGTTTGTGCGGAGGCTGGCCCGCGCAACTGCGCCTCTGACATCGGCCCATCGAATGTCGTGTCGCCTTTGATCGTCAGGCCGGTCAGCGCAATCACAAGCGCGAGGCTTGCCCACATCAGCGCGCCCGTCCGGTGTTGGGTGGAGAGCCGGACGACGACTTGTACGAGGGCTGTGGCCACCGCCACCAATGCCGCAACGAGGACGTCGCCGGAGACAATGAAAGTCGCGAAAAACACCGCGGTCGAAACGAAGCTCAGAATCGTCTTTTGAATGGTGCGGGCCATGATCGGCTCCATATTGTCTTGGATGTGGGATTTCGTGTTGGTCGTTTCAGGAGTGGACGGGGTTCAAGCCGGTTTCGGCGCTATTGGGCTGGACGCGACATCGGCCATCATCCGTTTCGGATACCACTGGGTGAAAAGACTGGCGCTGTTGCGGGCCGCAAAGGCAATCGCCGCACAGATCCACAGCGGAGTCTGCGGCAGATAGATCGCCACCGCGTCGGCTGCGAGCATCGAAATGAAGGCCGCGCTCCAGACCCAGGTGATGATATAGTTGGCGCGCATGAAGCGGGGCATTTGGCGCGTCTCGGCGTCCACGATTTCAAGCGCATATTGCAGCGTGAAGGGATAGCGGATCGCCAGAGAGGCGAGCGCGATGGCGAGCGCGCCACCATCGACCACAAGCCGCACGCTGGTTGAACTCATCTCCGTCTCGGACAATAAATGATAGACAAGCAGCGTTGCGAAAATCGCCAATGCGCCGGCGGCCAGCGCCTTGATCGAGCGGCCTTGCGCTACGTCCCAGCCCAGCACGCCAAGCGCCACCACTGCGGAGACGGCGAGCGTGATCTTGATGCTGGTCAGCAACATCAGGCCTGCGAAAGTTGCAAACGGGGCAAGGATGAGAAAGAGGGTCATGGCTGGTCCACCGCGAGGAGATATCTTGACGTTGTAAAGATGAAATACGCCGCACCGCAGCCCCCGTCAAGCGAAATCTTGACAATGTCAAAATGCATGCCTAGCTTGCTTTTATGACCACCCAGGGCGCATCCACGCGTGCAAAAGCCTCCAAATCGGCCGGGCAGGGGAAAATTCCTCTCCGATCGGGACGAGGTGCAGCGCTGCCTGGCAATAAGGGCGGCAGCGGTGGCAAAACCGGGCCGAAAACGCCGCGGAAATCCGGCGTCGCCCAGCCCTACCATCACGGCGATTTGCATGAGGCGTTATTGCTGGCCGCCAAACGCGTGGCCGAACGTGACGGCCTTGCGGGCCTGACGCTGCGGGCGGTGGCGCGCGAGGCGGGCGTGTCGCACGCCGCTCCCGCGCATCATTTTGGAGACATCACAGGCTTGCTGAGTGAACTGGCCGCCATCGGCTTTCAGCGATTCCGGGCGGCGATGAGCGAGGCGGCCGATAAAGCCCAAGCTGAGGGACTCTCGGAAGGCGAGGCGCGGGCGAAAGCCTATGTTGGTTTCGCCCGCGACAATTCCTGCATGTTCCAGCTGATGTTCCGTGCCGAAAAGCTCAACTACGAGCAGCCGGCCTTGCATGAAGCTTCGGTGCAGGCATTTCAAAATCTTGCAAGTGCGGTCGGCGCCAAGCGGCAGGAAAATGTCGCGCCGGATCGTCTGACGCTGCCGCAGGCCGCTGATATTGCGCGGCTGTGGTCCATGGTCCACGGCTTCGCGATGCTGTATCTCGACGGCCGGCTGCACAACATAATGGCCGGCCTGCCGGCGGGGACGAAGGAAGAAACCCTGCTTGCGGCGATGCTGAAACCGGACATCCCGTCAAAGCCATAGCCGCTAATCGGTCTTAGCCTTAGTCCCGCTTGCCCAATTCCACCGCGCGCCCGCTGTTGCCGATCACCCGCACCTTGTCGGTCCCGCATTTGAAATCGCGGGACATCTCGTCCGCCGCCTTGCGGGCCAAGTCATTGGCATCGGGATTGGCCTGCACATCCACATACGCGACGTGACAGGCTTTCCCCGGCGGCAGCCGGGTCACGACCAACATCTGTTTGATCTTGGGGCGGCCATTCTTGTCCTCGTCATCGATGTCGGCGAGATGCCAGCGCTGGATCATGGCGAACGGCTTGGATTTTCCGGCGGAGCGCCATTCGATGGTGTTGGTGGTCGAGTTGAACGGACCGAACGATGATTTGGCCGCCGGTTCGCCTTCTGCGACCTTAACGCTGCGCG
>JBBRGE010000123.1:0-6682 GCA_038241045.1 Hyphomicrobiales bacterium
GTGCCGTTCTTATTCAAAGCCTTGCACAGCTCCAAAAAGCCCGCAGTGTCCTTCGGAAATTCCTTGAAGCCGGCCTTCTCCGTCGCGCCGACGCGGTAGTTGACGAGCGCGCCGGTCGCAGCAACGGGAATGCCGATCCACTTGCCGTTCTTCTGGCCGTAAGCCGCGGCCGACGGCGCCCACCCGCCGTACTTCTTGCCGAGATAGTCGGCAACATCGGTGACGTCGACGCACTTGGTCGGCAACAGATGCGGCAGCGAATACAGACCCCACACCATATCGAGCCCCTGCCCGGTATTTGCAGCGACCGATGCCTTCGGCTGAAGGTCATCATAGGATTCGTTGGTGACGTTGATTTCAACGCCGGTAGCTTTGGTGAAGGCCGCCATGATGTTCATGAAGGCGACGTCTTCGGCTTCGACGAAACGCTTCCAGCGCAGCAGATTGATCTTGGCGCCGGCTTCAGGTTTCCACGCTGCGGTCTGCGCCCACGCCTTCGCGAAGCCGAGCAGTTGATCGGCGGACAAAGTTGCAGCACCGGCGAGAACAGATGCGCCGCCCTTTAGCAGCGAACGGCGATCTGGAGTAAACTTGTTCATTGTCTGTCGTCTCCCTGTTGCACCGGCTTCGTTTTATTCCGAGCCGGCTGTTGATCGGTTGTAGATAGATTTCTCGTGCCACAGCGTCAGTTGATGAGACGCTTGCCGCTCTCCTTGTCGAAAATATGAGCCGCTTTGGCGATCGGGCGCAGCTTGACCTTGTCGCCCGGCTTGACCGGACGACGGTCGCGAATGACCGCGATGATGTCCTGCTTGCCGATGCGCGCGACGATCTGGGTTTCCGATCCTGTCGGCTCGACGACGATCACTTCCGCCTCGATGCCGTCGTCGGCGAATTCCAAATGCTCCGGACGAATGCCGTAAACCACCGCCTTGCCTTCAAGCCCGGCACGGGTCGCCTCCAGCGGCAACTTGCTGCCGTTCGCGGTCTCCACGCAAGGCTGTCCGCTGGACGAGAGATTGCCTTCGAGAAAATTCATCGCGGGCGAACCGATGAAGCCGGCCACGAACTTGTTGTCCGGATGGTCGTACAAATCGAGCGGCGTGCCCATCTGCTCGACAATGCCGTCCTGCATGACGACGATCTTGTCCGCCATGGTCATGGCTTCGATCTGGTCGTGCGTGACATAGACCGTGGTGGTCTTCAGACGCTGGTGCAATTCCTTGATTTCGGTGCGCATCGCAACGCGCAGCTTCGCATCGAGATTTGACAGCGGCTCGTCGAACAAAAACACCTGCGGATCGCGCACGATGGCGCGGCCCATCGCCACGCGCTGGCGCTGACCGCCCGACAGCTGGCGCGGATAACGCTCCAACAGATCGCGCAATCCGAGAATATCGGCGGCGCGATTGACCAGCCTGGAAATTTCGTCAGGATTTTCGTTGCGCAGCTTGAGCGAGAAACCCATGTTCTGCGCCACCGTCATATGCGGATACAGCGCGTAATTCTGGAACACCATCGCGATGTCGCGCTCTTTCGGCTGCACGTCGTTGACGACGCGATCGCCGATCGAGATTGTCCCCGATGTGATTTTCTCAAGCCCCGCGAGCATGCGCAGCAGCGTGGACTTGCCGCAGCCCGATGGCCCGACCAGCACGACGAACTCGCCGTCCTGGATCGGAACCGAGACGCCGTGAAGAACCTCGAACCCGCCGAACGATTTACGCACGTCGTGAATTTGCACGGACGCCATTCAACTCACTCCCTGTCGTCCCGGCGTCGTCCGGCCAAAGCCGTCGCTGCTCTGTCTCTTGTGTGGCAATGTTCGAAAGCCGAAGCTGGCGCGCATTGTCCGCAGTTCAGCGTCATTAGCAATCCGTTGGTAGCGCTGTCAATAATTCTTGATTGCCGCGGCGCGTGTGATATCAGCGGCCAATGGCACGAAAACGCGCAAAATCCGGCAAAATCCGGTTGACGGAAGTGGCAGAGCTCGCCGGCGTGAGCCACATCACCGCGTCGCGCTTTTTCAGAAGCCCGGAGGCGCTCTCAGCCGACAAGCGCGAGCGGGTTGAAAGTGCCGCCAAAGAACTGGGTTACATTCCGAATCTCGCGGCGCGGGCTTTGGCATCGCACCGCACCGAAGTCATCGGGGTGCTGATCCCTTCCTTGACCAACAACGTGTTCTCCGACGTGTTGCGCGGCATATATGACGCATCGGAAGGCAGCCGCTACAGCATCCAGTTCGTCAACACGCGATACAGCATCCTGCAGGAAGAAAAATTGCTGCGGCTGTTTCAAGCGCAGATGCCGGCTGGGCTGATCGTGACCGGAATCAACCAGACTCCGGAATCTCGCGCAGTCATGGAGGCGATGAACTGCCCCATCGTTCAGATCATGGAAATCGGCCCCGAGCCGGTCGACATGATGGTCGGCTTTTCCCACTACGACGCAACGGTTTCTGCGATTTCTCATCTTGTCGCGCAGGGATATCGACGCATCGGATTTCTTGGCGCGCGAATGGACCCGCGGGTGCAGCGCCGTCTGGAAGCCTACCGCGATGCGATGAAATCCGCGTCGCTGTTCGATCCGCGCCTTGTGCTGACGACGCCGGTTGCCACCGCCGTCACGCGCGGCGGCACTTTATTCGCCGATCTGCTCGCGCAGGCGCCGGATATCGACGCCGTATTTTGCGTGAACGACGACCTTGCGCTCGGCGTTCTGTTCGAATGTCAGCGCCGTCACATTGCGGTGCCCGAACAGATGGCGATCGTGGGCTTCAACGATCTGGAGTTCATGGCCTCCACCGTCCCGTCCCTTTCGAGCGTGCGCACCAATCGCTATGAGATGGGCACACGCGCCGTGACTATGGTGACCGAGGCCATCGACGGGCGGCGTCCGCCCGCCCCGGTGATCGACCTCGGGTTTGAATTGATGGTCCGGCAAAGCTCCTCGATGCAGCGCATCAGCGTGCCGGGTTTCGCCGAACATTAAATCCGCCGCCCAAAAAAATGGTAGCGCTGTCTTTTTTGCTGGCCTAAAAGGCGCAACAGCAACACAATGCTTGGTAGTGCGGTGCGGGAGACAACAATGACAAAAAAAACCAGCGACAATCCCCACAGCGACGCGCGCCGCAAACTCCGCTCCCAGCTCTGGTTCGACAATCCCGAAAATCCGGCAATGACGGCGCTGTATCTGGAGCGTTATCTCAATTACGGCCTCACCCGGCACGAATTGCAGTCCGGCAAACCCATCATTGGCATTGCGCAAACCGGCAACGATCTGTCGCCGTGCAACCGGCACCATATCGAATTGGCGCAGCGCGTGCGCGAAGGCATCCGCGAGGCCGGTGGCATCGCGATGGAGTTTCCGACGCATCCCATTCAGGAAACCGGCAAGCGGCCCACCGCAGCACTCGACCGCAACCTCGCTTATTTGGGCCTCGTCGAAATCCTGTTCGGATATCCGCTTGATGGTGTCGTGCTCACGACCGGCTGCGACAAGACCACGCCCGCCTGCATGATGGCGGCGGCGACCGTCAACATTCCGGCGATCGTTCTGTCCGGCGGACCGATGCTGAACGGCTGGCACAATGGCGAGCGCACCGGCTCCGGCACGGTGGTGTGGAAGTCGCGCGAGGACATGGCGGCGGGCAAGATCGACTATGACGAGTTCATGGACATCGTCTCGTCGTCCGCGCCGTCCGTCGGTCACTGCAATACCATGGGCACGGCCTCGACGATGAATTCGCTCGCCGAAGCGCTTGGCTTCTCATTGCCCGGATGTGCTGCGATCCCCGCACCCTATCGCGAGCGCGGGCAGATTGCCTATGAGACCGGCAAGCGCGCGGTCGAGATGGTGTGGGAAGATTTGAAGCCATCGGATTTTCTGACACGCCAAGCGTTCGAGAACTGCATCGTCGTCAACTCGGCGATTGGCGGATCGACCAACGCGCCGATCCACATCAACGCCCTTGCGCGCCATATCGGCGTCGAACTCTCCATCGAAGACTGGCAGAAAGTCGGCCACGACGTTCCTCTGCTGGTGAACATGCAGCCCGCAGGATTTTATCTCGGCGAGGAATATCACCGCGCCGGCGGCGTACCGTCGGTGGTGCGCGAACTGATGAAGCACAAACGCATCCATGAAGGCGCGCTCACCGTCAATGGCAAGACCATGGGCGAAAACTGCAAGTCGGCACCTGTGCCCGACGACGACGTGATTCTGAATTACGATACGCCACTGGTGAAGGATGCAGGCTTCATCGTGCTGCGCGGAAACCTGTTCGATTCCGCCATCATGAAAACCAGTGTGATCTCGAAAGAATTCCGCGACCGCTATCTGTCCAATCCGAAAGACCCAGAAGCGTTTGAGGGCCGCGCCATCGTGTTTGAGGGGCCGGAAGATTATCACCACCGCATCGACGATGAATCGCTCAAGATAGACGAACACTGCATGCTGTTCGTGCGCGGCGTCGGACCCATCGGCTATCCCGGCGGCGCGGAGGTCGTGAACATGCAGCCGCCCGCAGCCCTCATCAAGAAAGGCATCACGTCGTTGCCCTGTATCGGCGATGGCCGCCAGTCCGGCACATCGGGTTCGCCGTCCATTTTGAACGCGTCTCCGGAAGCCGCCGCCAATGGCGGGTTGGCGGTTTTGAAAACCGGCGACAGGGTTCGCATCGACCTCAATAAGGGCGAAGCCAACATTTTGATCTCGGCAGAGGAATTCAAGAAGCGCCATTCGGATTTGATGGCGAAAGGCGGATTCGCATTTCCGGCAAACCAGACGCCGTGGCAGGAGCTTTATCGCGACACCGTCGGCCAGCAAGCGACCGGCGCGTGTCTCGAACTCGCCACGCGCTATCGCAACATCGCGGGCACCATCGGCGTGGCGCGGGACAATCACTAGATCATTTCAGGAATTGAAGATGACCGACCGACTAAAAGGCAAGCGCGCATTCGTGACCGCCGCCGCCGCAGGCATTGGACGCGCCTGCGCGATTGCGTTCGCCAAAGAAGGCGCAACGGTTATCGCGACAGACTTGGATGAAAAGGGCCTCGCGGCGCTGACGAGCGAAGGCGTGAAGGAAACGTACAAGCTCGATGCACTCAACTCCGCGGCGGTCGAAGCAATGGCGAAGAAAATCGGCACGGTCGATATTCTGCTCAATGCCGCTGGCTTTGTGCACAGCGGCACGGTGCTGGAATGTTCGGACGCCGACTGGGATTTTTCGTTCGACCTCAACGTCAAATCGATGCATCGCACGATCAAGGCGTTTCTGCCAGCGATGTTGGCGGGCGGTGGCGGATCGATCGTCAACATCGCCTCCGCTGCCGGTGTCTTCAAAGCGGCACCAAACCGTTACGTCTACAGCGCCACCAAAGCCGCCGTTGCGGCACTGACGCGCGCAGTCGCGGTCGATTTCATCACTAAGGGCATCCGTTGTAATTGTATTTGCCCCGGCACCATCGAAACACCTTCGATGCTCGGCCGCGCGGCATCCTTGGGTGGGGGCGGACGCGACATGTTCGTCAGCCGTCAGCCGATGGGACGCTTGGGGACAGCCGAGGAAATGGCCTCGCTTGCAGTTTATCTTTCCAGCGATGAAAGCTCATTCACCACCGGCGTCGCGCATGTCGCCGACGGCGGCTGGACGCTGTAGGAATTCAGGAGAGCAAGCATGAACAAAATCGATCTCAGCGGGCGGTTCGCAGTCGTCACTGGCGGCGCGCAGGGCTTTGGCCGCGCCATCACGGAGCGCTTCGTTGCCTCCGGCGCGAAAGTCGCAATCTGGGATTTCGACGACGCGCTGGCTCAGAAAACCGCCAAGGAGATCGGTGCAGCAGTGGTCGCGATTAAGACCGACGCCGCCGATCCTGCATCCGTGGATGCGGCGCGCGACACCACTTTAAAAGCGTGCGGCAAGATCGACATTCTGGTGAACAACGCTGGAATCGCCGGCATCAACAAACCCGTCAAAGACCTAAGCTACGATGAGTGGCGTCAGGTCATGCGGATCAACCTCGACGGACCGTTCATATGCTGCAAGGCCGTCGTGCCGACGATGATGAAGCAGAATTACGGGCGCATCGTGAACATCGCATCGATTGCGGGCAAGGAAGGCAATCCGAACGCCTCGCATTATTCGGCGTCGAAAGCCGGCGTGATTGCGCTGACCAAATCGCTCGGCAAGGAACTGGCCGGCACCGACATTGCGGTCAATGCAGTAACACCCGCCGCTGCCAGGACCGCGATCTTCGATCAGATGACGCAGCAACACATCGACTTCATGCTGTCGAAAATTCCACGCGCGCGTTTTCTCAAAGTCGAGGAGCTTGCGTCGCTGGTGGCGTGGATGGCGTCGGAAGAATGTCTCTATACGACCGGCGCCGTGTTCGATATTTCGGGCGGCCGCGCGACGTACTGATTATTTCCCATCCCGCCGCATAAAATCGAAATCGCAGCCTTCGTCCGCCTGCGTGATCGTCTCGTTGAACAGATGCGCGTAGCCGCGCCTGGCCCATTCCGGCGTTGACGGCTTCGGCAATGCCGCCTGACGCTTTTTCAATTCGGCTTCATCGATCATCAAGTCTATTTTTCGGCCCGCGACATCGAGCTTGATGGTGTCGCCGGTTTTCACCAGCGCCAGTGGACCACCGACAGCGGACTCCGGCGTGATATG
>JBBRGE010000124.1:0-6670 GCA_038241045.1 Hyphomicrobiales bacterium
TCGGTGCGTCGCGTCTTGCTCGTCAGAATCGCCGCGCCCCTTCGCCATGTCCAGATCAAGCCGGTCATGACGACACCAAACATCAGCGGCACCCAGGCGCCCTGAAACAGCTTCAGAAGATTGGCGGAGAAGAACGTCAGATCGATTATGACAAGCGGTGCGATCAACGCAGCAGCTGTCCACGGCCGCCAATGCCAGAGTTTCCAGATCACGACGAAGCACATGATGCCATCGGCGACCATCGTGGTGGATACGGCGATACCGTAGGCGGACGCGAGTCCGCTCGAAGTTCTGAACAATCCAACCAGCAGCAGCACCCCGATCAACAGCAGCATATTGACCCGCGGCAGATAAATCTGACCGGCGTGGCTCTCTGACGTGTAGCGAACTTCAAATCGCGGCAGCAGTCCAAGCTGAATAGCCTGACGGACGAGCGAGAACGCGCCCGTAATAACGGCCTGGCTCGCGATAACGGTTGCTGCCGTCGCAAGCCCGATCAGCGGCACCAGCATGCTTTCCGGCGCCATTTTATAAAAAGTATTTTCAATCGCTTCGGGATTCGACAGGACCAGCGCACCTTGGCCGAAGTAGTTGATCAGCAGACATGGCAGCACGAAGAAAAACCAAGCCGTCTGAATTGGCTTGCGGCCGAAATGTCCCAAGTCCGCGTAAAGCGCTTCGCCGCCTGTGACGGCTAGAAACACAGCACCGAGAATGACAAGCCCGATTACGCCATGCGTCAATAGGAAGGACAATGCGTACCAAGGATTGATCGCGTACATCACCGTCGGATCATCACTGATGTGCATCAGACCGAGGACGCCGAGCGTGGTAAACCAGACGATCATCACGGGTCCAAACGCCCGTGCGACGATTGCAGTACCCCGGCTTTGAACGCTGAACAGAGCGATGAGGATGAAAATCGCGAGTGGGACGACGTAGGGCTCAAGCGAAGGCGCCGCGAGCTTGAGACCTTCGACTGCCGAGAGAACGGAAATCGCGGGCGTAATCATCGCGTCGCCCAAAAACATCGACCCGCCGATGACGCCAAGCGCCAGCAATGCCCAGCTTCGCCGTCCGAGCGCGCGCTGCCCGAGCGCCATCAGCGAAAGCGTGCCGCCCTCGCCGTTGTTATCGGCGCGCAGCAGCAGCAGCACGTATTTGATGGTGACCACAACAATAAGCGCCCACAGTATCAGCGAGAGCACGCCGAGCACGATCTCGCGAGTTAGCGGGCCGCCATGTGTCGCGTTGTGAACGGCTTCGCGAAATGCGTAGAGGGGCGACGTTCCGATATCGCCGAACACCACGCCAACGCTTCCAAGCGTGAGCGCCCAAAAGCCGGTATGAGCCGGCGCCTCGTGAGGCGCGTCGGTGGTGGTCTCGCTGGCAGCCATGTTGGGAGGTCAACGTCCTGACGTATGAATCGGCCACCGCGGCGCGGAGATCGATGAGACGGGCTTCTTATAACAGCGGCATCCGAATAGCACCTGCGGCGGGATGGCTTTCACCACGGAACACGGGTTAACGGCCAAGGTATTATAGTAGGGCTATTTTTATGGCTTTAAGTTTGGCGGCAATGGCGGGTCTTCGCGCATCAGCGTAATGGTCACACGCCGGTTGGCTGCAAGCGTCGGATCATCGGGGAACAGCGGCTGGGTGTCGGATTTGCCGGATACCGAAAACACATGCGAGGTCGGCAGACCCTCCTGCTCCAGGATCTGGCGGACCGCATTGGCGCGGTCGGCGGACAGGTCGAACCCGTCATAGCCGGACCGGCCCGGAACGAAGCCCGCCGACGTATGACCCACAATGGCGACCCGCAGCGGCGTCGACCGCAGCGGCGCGGCAAGGCGCTGGATCAAACGCTTGGTCCGCTCCAATGGCTGCTTGGCGCCGTCAGCGAACATCGAGCGGCCATCCTGATCGACGATCTCCAGATTGAGACCCTGTTTGGTTTCCTCGAACATGATGTGCTTGGAAATCTCGGTGATCTCTGGCATGTCCTGCAGCGCCTGGCGCAGCGATGCGGACGCCAGCGCAAATTCACGATCGGTCTTGAGCTTGGCGCCGCTGATCTTGCTGTTTTCCTGCTCATCCGGCGTCGGCGTGTTCGACGCTTCCTCCGGCGGAATATGCGCGGTGTTTTTCAGCTTCGGACGTGTCGGCAATCCATCGGATTCTATAATGCCGGAATAACGCGCTTCGGTTTGCACGCCGAACGCCTCGCGCATTGAGCCCGCGACGATCTTGAGTTTCTGCTGATCCTGATTGGAGAACGCAACGAGCATCACGAAGAAGCTCAGCAGCAGAGCCATCAGGTCGGCAAAGGTCACGAACCAGCCGTGACCACCATGCTCCTCAGCTCTTTTCTTTTTGGCCATACCGTTTGATCCGATTCTACGGGCGTTTCTTAAGCCGGAACCGGTTCACCCTCTTCGTGGCGATGTTTCTCAGGCAGGTATGCGAGCAACATTTCGCGCACCAATGCCGGCGACTTGGCATCGCGGATCATGAGAATTCCGTCGATGATGAGCGTGCGATTGGTTTCCTCGTCGAGCACTTTGACGTGGAGCTTGTCGGCGATCGGCAAACAAATCAGGTTTGCGACGAGCGCGCCGTACAAGGTGGCGAGCAACGCGACCGCCATGAAGGGTCCGAGCTTCGACGGATCGGACATGTTGGAGAACATCTGCACCATGCCGAGCAGCGTGCCGATCATACCGAACGCCGGTGCGCAATCGCCGATCGCGCGATAGATTTTCGAGCCCTCGGTCAGGTGCATCAGGAAGTTGTCGCGATCGCGCTCGAGATTGTCGCGAATGAAATCGAGATCGTAGCCGTCGGCGATGTAGCGAATGCCCTTCGCCAGAAACGGATCGTCGGCCTCGACTTTTTCAAGACCTACGGGGCCCTGTTTGCGCGCGACTTCCGCGATTTTTGCAAGCTCATCGACGAGATCGCGCGCTGTGAGGCGGCTCAGCGTGAATGCGAATTTTGCACCGAGCGGGAGGCCGTGGACGATAGACGACAGCGGAAAACGGATCAGAGTTGCGGCGAACGAGCCGCCGAAAATAATGATGACGGCGTGGATATCGTAGAACATCCGGAAATCGCCGCCCATCAGGACCAGCGTGCAAAGCACCCCGAGTCCTACGATCAGGCCGACGCTAGTGGCGATATCCATTGAAAACTCCGACGCAACCGAACTGCGCTGCCCGTTCTGAGCGGCGTGCCGGAACCCTAGCGTCGGAGCCATTAAGGTCCGGTAAAGGTTAGCGAATTGAAGGGCAAAGTTTGAAAATCGCGGTTCCGCACGTCAAAATCGAACCGAATGGCCAAAAGGTGACCGACTTGGAATCGAATGGCGGAAATGCGGCGCACCGTTCGTGCGGCGCTTTAGTCTTTCGCTAACCATGTCCGGTCGCGGACGGGCATTTTTGAGAGCTTCACTGCTGAAAAAAATCAGTTCAGCCGCGTCGGCCGCTCGGTGGTGGCCTCACCCGGCGCAACATCGAAATTTGCGGAGGCGTCTTCGCCGACGGCGGCGGGTCCGTTTGCCACGCGCGCGTTGGTCTCGTGCTTGCGATAGGACATCCATCCGAGCGGCAGGCACGCGAGATAGAGGATCGAGCAAACACTTAAGAGGTGCCACGGGTAACTCACGAGCAGCGCGATGAACAACACCACCATCACGACCACAGGCAACACCATTTCCCGTTCGACCTTCGCGCCGAAAGTCTTGCCGGAGAACACCGGCAATCGCGACACCATCAGGAAACCGATCGCCAACACGTAAAATGCCGTGAGCGTTGCGGGCAGTTGCGGCAATCCGACCAGCACAAGATACATCGGCAGCAGCACGCAGATCGCCCCGGCCGGTGCCGGCACACCAGTGAAGTAGTTGGCGGCGAATGCGGGTTTGTCGGGGTCGTCCATGGTGGCGTTGAAACGCGCCAGACGAAGACTGCCACTGATCGCAAAAATCATCACCGCGATCCAGCCGACATTGTTGAGATCGTGCAACTGCCAGAAATACAGAATGAGTGCCGGTGCCACGCCGAAATTGACGAAGTCGGCCAAGCTGTCGAGTTCGGCACCGAAGCGCGACTGGCCCTTGATCATGCGCGCGACGCGCCCATCGACGCCGTCGAGGATGGCGGCGAACACGATCAGTCCGAGCGCGAGTTCAGTGCGCCCGTCAATCGCCATGCGAATTGCGGTGAGCCCCGCGCACAACGCCAGCAGCGTGATGATGTTCGGCACCAGCAGCCGCACTGGAATGGGGCGGAAGCGATAGCGGCGCAGATCGGGCGGCGTGGTCTTGGGGGACATGGACATGAGGCCTTATATAGCAGGCCTCACGCTGCATCGCCATTGTGGCGGAATGCGAAGCGGGGGTTGGTTAACCGGTGGCTTGCGCTCAATCGACCTTGTAGGTGCGCCCGCCGTCACCGAGCTTGAAATCGGCCAGCACGGTTTCGCCCGCCACGGCCGTCTGGCCTTCAGATACCAGCGACTTTGCGCCCTCCGGCAAATAGACATCGAGCCGCGAGCCAAAGCGAATAAGCCCGAAGCGCTCCCCTGCACCGAGCACCTGCCCTTCGCGGACAAACGAGACGATACGCCGCGCCACCAGGCCGGCGATCTGGACCACGCCGATGCGGCCCGACGGCGTCGAGATCACCAGCGAGTTGCGCTCATTGTCCTCGCTCGCTTTGTCGAGATCGGCATTGAGAAACTTGCCGGGCCGATAGGCGATGCGATCGATGCGCCCCGCCACCGGGCTGCGGTTCACATGACAATTGAACACGCTCATGAAGATCGAAATGCGCGGCAACGGTTGATCGCCCAATCCAAGCTCGGCGGGCGGCACCGCCTGCATCACCAGCGACACACGTCCGTCGGCGGGCGAGACGACAACGCCTTCACGCACCGGCGTCACGCGCACGGGATCGCGGAAAAACAACGCACACCAGAGCGTCAGGGCGCAGCCGATCCAGCCAAGCGGCGTCCAGATCCAGAACAGGATCAGGCTTGCGAACGCAAATGCACCGATGAAGGGATAGCCTTCCGGATGGATGGGCGGGACCTGGTCGCGAATGGATTTGACGATGGACATGGTTGAATTCACTTCGTTGAGTTCATGTTCCCTTCTCACGAGGAAAGGAAAATTGCAATCACTCAGCAGCGTCTGGCGTAACCAAAGGTTCACGGCGCGGCGGATCGACAGGCGCAATCTCCGCCACCGGCGGCGGCGATCGATTGGGTGCGGCATTTTCCTCGCCCGTCATCGCGAGTTTCTCGCGCGCTTCCTGAGCCTCGCGCTGCCTGTTCCACATGCTGGCGTAAAGGCCATCGGAGGCGAGAAGCTGCGCATGGGTGCCGCGTTCGACGATGCGGCCCTGATCCAGCACGATGATTTCGTCGGCCCCCACAATGGTCGATAGCCGATGCGCAATGACCAATGACGTGCGGTTTCGTGAAACCTTCTCCAGCTCTTCCTGAATCTCGTGTTCGGTGTGGCTGTCGAGCGCGGACGTCGCCTCATCCAGCACCAATATTGGAGGGCCTTTGAGAATGGTGCGCGCGATTGCGACGCGCTGTTTTTCGCCGCCGGACAATTTCAGGCCACGCTCGCCGACTTCGGTCTCGTAGCCTTTTGGCGATGCCTTGATGAAGCCGTCGATCTGCGCCATGCCCGCGGCTTCTTCCACTTCGGCGTCGGTCGCATCCCAGCGACCGTAGCGGATGTTGTAGCGGATAGTGTCGTTGAACAGCACCGTGTCCTGCGGCACCATGCCGATGGAAGCGCGCAGCGAGGCCTGCGTCACATCGCGGATGTTCTGGCCGTCGATGGTGATGTTGCCGCCGCTGACATCGTAAAGACGAAACAGCAGCCGCGAGATGGTAGATTTTCCGGCGCCGGACGGGCCAACGATGGCGACGGTTTTTCCCGCCGGAACCTCGAACGAAAGTCCTTTGAGGATTGGACGCTCCGGATCGTAGGAGAATTTCACATCGTCGAAACGCACCACTCCATTACTCACGACGAGCGGCTGCGCGCCCGGCATGTCCTTCACTTCGGCGTCTTTCGACAGCACGCCGAACATCTTCTCGATGTCGATGATGGCCTGTTTGATTTCGCGATAAACCATGCCCATGAAATTCAGCGGCTGGTAAAGCTGGATCATCATGGCGTTGATCATAACGAAATCGCCGACCGTGTTGGTGCCATTGCGCACGCCGATGGCGCACATCAGCATCGTCGCCGTCAGCCCGAACGTGAAGATGATCGCCTGCCCGGTGTTGAGAATTGCGAGCGACGTGTAGGTCTTGACGCTGGCGCGCTCGTACCGCGCCATGGATTTATCGTAGCGCTGCGCTTCGCGTTTCTCCGCGCTGAAATATTTCACCGTCTCGTAATTGAGCAGCGAGTCGATGGCCTTGGTATTGGCGTCGGTGTCGGAGTCGTTCATCTTGCGGCGAATCTCGATCCGCCATTCGGTCGCGTAGTACGTATAGACCATATAGAGCGTCACGGTCGCCAGCACGACGGCGACATAGCGCCAGTCGAATTGCCACAGCAACACGCCCACACGTAACGCGGTCTCGACGATAGTGGGCGCGAGTTGCACAATCACCATCCGCACGATGACTTCGATGCCGG
>JBBRGE010000125.1:0-6666 GCA_038241045.1 Hyphomicrobiales bacterium
GGGGGCCAACACGCGCGCAAGCAGCAGCCATATCGAGGCGCAGGACAAAGGGCGCGCCGGATTTAATTTTGGCGTCGCGGTCTTTCAGAGGCATCGTCTTGGCATCCCCCGGATAGAGCGGGCCATTGTCGGGATCGCGCGGCCATGGGGAAATTTTATCTTTCGCTTCGACCAATGCCTTGATCTGCGAGCGGCTCTCGAAGGCCGGATAGATCAAACCTTCGCGCTCAAGACGCTCCAGGCTATCGCGATACACGGTGAGATGATCCGATTGGCGGCGCACCGGCTGATCCCATACGATACCGAGCCATTCGAGGTCTTCGTAAATCGCGGTCTCGAATTCCGGGCGACAGCGGATGGGATCGATGTCCTCAATACGCAGCAAAAATCGCCCGCCGCTTTCCCGCGCCAGATCGAAATTCAGCAACGCCGAATAGGCGTGGCCTAAGTGGAGTAACCCATTCGGGCTCGGAGCAAACCTGAAAACGGGTGGCGGCATTGTCAAAACTCTGATCGGGATTGCGCGCACTGTTTGCGCTTGCGTCCGATTCCCTTCATGTTTGTGATTGAATGACAGTCCACCTCGACACGCAAGGCGACCTCGACGACGCTATTAATGCACTGGTCAATCTCGACCCGCGGCTCGCGCCTGTGCTTGCCGCCGCCGGAATGCCCGCGCTGCGGCGGCGCGATCCTGGCTTTGCCGGCCTCGCCGCAATCGTCTGCGGGCAGCAACTCTCGACCAAGGCCGCTGCTGCCATATGGGGACGCGTGAATGCCGCGTTCGATCCGTTTCACCACGACGCACTAAAAACCGCGCGTTCCGACAAGCTCGGCCGACTCGGCCTGTCGGCGGCAAAAATAAAATCGCTGAAATTCATCGCGCGTGAACTCTACGCCGAACGCCTCAACCTCGACGTGCTGGCCGAGGAAGACGCCGACATCGCCCATGCCACGTTGACGAAACTTCATGGTATCGGGCCATGGACCGCGGACATCTATCTCTTGTTTTGCCTCGGGCACGGCGACGCATGGCCTGCCGGCGATCTCGCGATTCAGGAGGCGATGCGGATCGGCCTCAGTCTGAAGGCGCGGCCAACAGTGAAAGAGATGCAGCCGCTGGCTGAGCCGTGGCGGCCGCTGCGGGGTGCCGCCGCACATTTGTGGTGGGCCTATTATCACGCGGTGAAGAAACGCGAGGGCATTCTGCCGAGTGAAGGGGCTAACCCTGAGAAAGCCAAACCTGCGGCGAAGAAAAAATCCTCGACTGGGAAAACAAAGAAAGCCTCCAAACGCGGTGGAAAGTCTTCAGTAAAAGGACACAAGCCCGACTGACGTGCGGATACTGGAACGATGACGGATTTGGACAGCGCTAAAACACCCTTCACAATCCCGTCACGCTCCCTGTAGTATGTCGCTACAAGCTGCTTCGCAGTAAATTGGGGCCGGGAGCGTTATTTGAACGCGCATGTCTCGCAGGGTGGTTGGCCGGTATTGGTGTTGAACGCGGATTTCCGGCCGCTGAGCTATTATCCGCTGTCGCTGTGGTCGTGGCAGGACGCGGTCAAAGCCGTATTTCTTGAGCGCGTCAACATCGTTGCCAATTACGACCACGCTGTTCACAGCCCATCGTTTGAGATGCAGTTGCCGAGCGTGGTGTCGCTCAAGTCTTTCGTGAAGCCGACGACGCATCCCGCCTTTACGCGGTTCAACGTTTTCCTTCGCGATCGCTTCACCTGCCAGTATTGCACGTCGCAGGATGACCTGACCTTCGATCACATCGTTCCTCGCTCGCGTGGCGGGCAAACGACATGGGGAAACGTCGTCGCCGCTTGCTCGCCGTGCAATCTGCGCAAAGGCAACATGACAATGGCGCAGGCGCGCATGCATCCGCGGCAATTGCCGTTCGCGCCAACCGTGCATCAGCTCCATCGCAACGGCAGGATGTTCCCCCCGAACTATTTGCACGATAGCTGGCTCGATTATCTTTATTGGGACACCGAGCTCGATCCGTAAGGTTCAGCGGATCAAAATCGTCGCCGCCAGCGGCACCAGCAGCGACGTCACGAGCGCATTCAGACTCATTGCAATCCCGGCAAACACGCCCGCCACTTGATCGACCTGAAACGCGCGCGCCGTGCCGATGCCGTGCGACGCCAATCCGGCAGCAAAGCCGCGTGCACGAAAATCGGTGATCCCCATTGCGTTCATCATCGGCGTCACGACAATCGCGCCCATGATCACGGTGAGAACGACGGCCACCGCCGTCAGTGCGGGATTGGCTCCGAGCGTTTCGCTGATGCCCATCGCAACACCGGCCGTGACGGATTTCGGCGCGAGCGCCACGACAATGTCCTTCGGCAGACCCGCCGCCTGCGCAAACAGCACCACCGACACGATGGCAGTCACGCAACCGACGACGAGTGCGGCCAGCATCGGCACAATCGCCGACAGCACCGCCTTGCGATTTTCATAAAGCGGCACGGCCAGCGCAACGGTTGCAGGGCCGAGCAGAAAGTGAACGAACTGCGCGCCGGTGAAATAGGTGGCGTAGCTCGTTCCCGTCAGCCACAAAAAACCACCAACGATCCAGATCGAATGCAGCACCGGATTCGCCAACGGATGGCGATGCGTTGCCAGCGATATGGCATCGGCAACGGCATAGACGAGCAGCGTCACGGTTAGCCACAGTAGCGGCGTCTGCGAAAGATAGACCCACAATGCGACGGGGTTTCCGGTCATTGGGCGTTCCGGCGTCCTGCCAGGATGCGGCTCGCGAGAAGGAACGTCCCGGCCGTCATAAGGAGCGTCACCAGCACGGACGCAGCAAGGATTGCGAAAATCACAAGGCCATGCTGCGCGACAAGATCGAGTTGCTGCACGACGCCGACACCGGCCGGCACGAACAGAAGCGAGAGATGCGCCAGCAGTCCTTTTGAGGTGGTTTCAACACCACCGTCGCGCAATGGCCCAAACGCCAGTGGCGGCATGCGATCCCTCGCGACGAGAATAAGAAACAGAATCATCAGACCGACAACCGGGCCCGGCACCGGCAGTGTCAGCGCGCGAACAAAAACTTCGCCGATCAGCTGGCAGATCAGAATAAGACTCAGGCTGGCGATCACGCATTCATCCTTGTCAGTATTTCGTCGACCAAAAACGAAAATGGCAGGGCTCGCACTGCCCAGCCATCACGTTAGACAGATGGCGTCAGGGTGAGAACTGAAACTAGCCCTTCAGCTTGGAATTGCATTGGCTGTAGTAGCCGCCGCCCTTTTGGACCCACTTCATACCGCCATTCCCGTTGTTGACTTTATTGGCCTTGTCTTGATCGACGCAGGTGTGCATGCGCGCCGTACCAGCCTTTTCGGACGCGTATTTCGGCGCAACGGCGGTTGGGAATATGGCCGGTCCGGCGGGCCCAGCCAGAGCCGCCGCAGTCTTCGGCGCCTCATTCGAAGTAGCCTTGGCCGCCGCCGGCGTGGTTTCAGCCGGCTTCGTTTCAGCACTGGCGGGGGCCGCTGACGTTATCGTCGTGGACGCGGCAGGCTTGCGATCCGTCCCGCATTCCGCCTTGCGGAAGTCATTCCACTTCTTGTCGCCGAGCGAGCCAGCTTTCTTTGCGGCCTCATACTTGGCGCTGCATTCCTGCAATGTCAAAGCGTTAGCCGGAACGGTAGCCATCGCGACAGCAAAACCCGCAAGTGCGCCTGCAAACTTCAGATATGATTTGATCGTCATCGAACAATCGCCTGTCACTGGACGCTGTGAGGACGGTACTTTAGCGCGGCATGAGCTTTCCGCCCCATCGCGCTTGCCGCAGCAGCGTCGATCATTTTCGCAGGTGCGGCCTTCGCTCAGAGCGCCACTCCGTCCACACCCACTTCACCGACCACTAAATCAACACCGGTCGAGAAGAAGGCCGCAAAACCGCGAACCGCCGCCTCGCTCGAATGTTCGAAACAGGCCGACGCCAAGGGATTGCACGGCAAGGAGCGCAAGAAATTCCGCTCCGCGTGCAAGAAGGAAGCAGCGGGCGCTGCCAAAGCGAACTAGCTTTATTCACCGAAAACAGCCTGCCGCGGTCAGGGCGCGGGCCGTTTCGCGCATGGCATTGTTCAGCGGCGGCTTAATGCCGCCCGTACTCCCCGGCCCGCCAGCGCTGCAAGGGCGAGCGAGATCAGGACATTATAACCCGCAAGCGAGACCCCAAGAAAACGCCACTGGACTTCATCGCAGCGGATCACCTTCACGGTTTTGATGCTCTCCAAGAGACTTCCGCCACTTCCGAGATCAGGCAGCGGCCCGCTGCAATCCGTTGGGCCTTGCCAGAATTTCCATTCGACCCCTGCATGGTAGATGCCGAGGCTGGCATTGGCGAGCGCGGCGATCACCAGCATCGCAAATCCCAACACAAGCAATTGACGCGATGTGCCGCGCGAGGCGGCCACCGCTATCAACAGCGACAGCGGTATGATGACGTAATAGGCGTAGCGTTGCTCGAGACAGAGCGGGCATGGGACGATACCGAGCACCAGTTGGAAGAACCACGCGCCCGCAATGGTAGCGGCTGCGATCACGGCGACCGCCAGCGCCGTGGCTCGCACCTCGCCTGACGAACTATCCCGGGTTGCTTTTTTCATTGCTGTCGGGGACATCGCAAATTCGCCTCCTGCCTCGCCGCGTCCTAACCCGGTCGCCCTGTAATGTCGACGCGCGCGCTATCACAGGCGGTTGACCGCAGGCGCGCGAGGGCTATATTCCGCCCGCTTCGCGACCTCGCCGCAACGGTAGTGGTCCGATTGCCCCTGTGGCGGAATTGGTAGACGCGCTCGACTCAAAATCGAGTTCCGCAAGGAGTGCTGGTTCGATTCCGGCCAGGGGCACCAGAAGCTCTTCTCATAGCAAAACATAGCATCGCAAAAACCATTATTACAGAAGGGCTTCTGCGACTTTTTGGCTCTCTGGCAGAGCATGGGAAAACATGACTTCGCCCCTAAAACCGGGTAACGTTCCGGGTACAGTTTAGGTTTTTGGAGACCGCTACCCGGTGCCCCTCACACAGTTTGCCATTACAAACGCCAAGCCCGCAGAGAAGGACTACAAGCTCGCTGACGGAGCTGGGCTGCACCTTCTTGTTCGGCAAAACGGAAGCAAGTTGTGGCGCTTTCGCTACGAGTTTTGCGGGCGCGAAAACATGCTTACGTTTGGCCCGTTTCCTCTCACGTCGCTCGCTAGTGCCAGAATGAAGCGCGACGAGGCGCGGGCGCTTCTCGCGTCAGGCATGAACCCTTCCGTGAAGCGAAAGCTGGACAAGATCGCAGCCGCGACCGCAGCCCGAAACACTTTTGGGGACGTTGCTGCCGACCATTTGACGCACATGGAGGCAAACGGTACCGCCGCAACCACCATGAAGAAAAACCGTTGGATGCTACAGAAGCTGTGCAGCCCAATTGCCAAACGACCGATTGCCGAGATCACCGCCGCCGAAATTCTCGATTTGCTCAAGAAGGTTGAAAAGAGCGGGCGGCGGGAAACCGCAACAAGCCTGCGAGGAAAGATTGGCAGCGTTTTCCGCTACGGCGTCGTCACATTGCGCGCCACGACTGATCCGACATTCGCTCTCAAAGGCGCTCTTCTCAAGGTAAAGGTAAAGCATCGAGCGGCGATAATCGACGAGCTGCAACTCGGCGCATTGATGAAATCGATCGACGAATACGACGGTTGGCCGACGCTTCGCGCGGCTCTTCAGCTCATCGCTCTCACCATGACCCGCCCCGGCGAATTGCGCGGCATGAAGCGCAACGAAATACTTTTCGACAAAGCTATCTGGCGCATTCCAGCGGAGCGCATGAAGATGCGCCGTCCGCACGATGTACCGCTGTCGATGCAGGCGATCGAAATCATAAAAGATATTTGGCCACTTTCTGAAAACGGCGAGCTTGTGTTGCCATCCATCAGATCGCTAGACCGGCCGCTTTCCGAAAATGCGATGAACTCTGCATTGCGACGAATGGGTTATGCGCAGGAGGAAATGACCGCTCACGGTTTCCGATCTTCCGCCAGCACGATCTTGAATGAACGAGGCTTCAATCCAGACGTGATCGAAGCCGCGCTTGCCCATATCGACGACAATGAAATCAGACGTGCCTACAACCGGGCTAAGTATCTGACCGAGCGAACAAAACTCCTGCAGGAATGGGCAGACTTGCTGGATATCTTCAAGAAGAAGTCAGCAGCCAAGCTCCGGGCAGCATGAGTGACTATGTTTATGTTGCAGGGTATCGCATCTGAACCTATGCTCCGTATCGCCTAGGCTTAACCGGGCGTTGCAACGTCCCTTTCACGAGGGATTTGCAATGACACGGAAGCTCATATCAAAGAAGGAACTCAAGTCGGTTTATGGCGTCCCCTACTGCCCTGCGCACATTGCGCGCCTCGAAGTCGCCGGTGAATTCCCTAAACGGGTAAAGCTTGGAGCCTGTCGAGTAGCGTGGGTCGCGGAAGAAGTGGAAGGCTGGATCGAGGAGAGAATCGGCAACCGCTAAAACATTTTCTTCTTAGAAGGGCACGGGGTCTGGAGTCCAACCCAGACCCCTTTTGCGTTTTCTTACCTAAGTTGATGGAGCCAAGGCGCTGTCCAAGGCCATCCGCAGGACCTTCGGC
>JBBRGE010000126.1:0-6640 GCA_038241045.1 Hyphomicrobiales bacterium
TTATCCTCGCCGCCTCGGTGCAAGCCGACGCCGAGATAGATCAGCAGCGGCGCGGCAATGAAGATCGACGTGTAGGTGCCGACCAGCACCACGCCGAACATCATGGTGGCGGTGAACGAATGGATCGCCTTGCCGCCGAACAGCAATAGCGCAAACAATGCGAGCGTCACCGTGACGTGGGTGATGATCGAGCGCGACAGCGTCGAATTGATCGACGCGTTCAGCAAATCCGGCATCGGCATTTTCTTGTAACGGCGTAACATCTCGCGGATACGGTCATAGATGACGACCGTGTCGTTCAGCGAGTAACCTAGAATCGTCAGCAGCGCCGCGATGCTGGTGAGGTCGAAGTCGATCTGCGCAATCGACATGAAGCCGATGGTGAGCACGATGTCGTGGATGTTGGCGATCATCGCGCCGAGCGCAAACTGCCATTCGAACCGGAACCACAGATAGATCAAAATGCCGAAGATCGCCAGAATGAGGCCGAGTACGCCGTAAGCCAGCAGTTCGCTGGACACTCGGGGGCCGACGACTTCGACGCGGCGATACTCCACGCTATCGCCGAGTATACCGCGCACTTTCTGCACGGCGGCCTGCTGCGCGGCGTCGCCGCCGGGTTGTTCCGCAAGCCTGATCAGCACGTCGGTCGGACCGCCGAACTGCTGCAATTGAACATCGCCAAGACCGAGCGTGCCGAGTTGCGCGCGCAGCGTCGCGATGTCGGCCGTGCCTGATTTGGTCTGGATTTCAAGCAGCGTGCCGCCCTTGAAGTCGATGCCGAAATTCAGGCCGTGCGTGAAATAAAGCACGATCGCCAAAATCGACAACACTGCCGAGACCGGAAAACTGATGCGCCGGAAGCGCATGAAGTCGAACGTGGTGTCGTCGGGTACGATGCGCAGCGCCGGGATCACGCCATAGATGCTGAGCACCGTCAGCACGACGATGAAAATTGCCAGTCCGATGATGATTGTTTGAGTCATGTTCTTTTACATCGGCACGGTTTGGGGCCGCTTCCAGCGAACCCAAGTCGCCACGATCAAGCGGGTCACGGTGAAGGCCGTAAAGACGGTGGTGAGAATTCCGATGCCGAGCGTCACGGCAAATCCGCGCACGGGGCCCGTTCCGATATAGAACAGCACCACGGCGGCGATGAAGGTCGTGATGTTGGAATCCAGAATGGTCGAGAGCGCGCGGCTGAAGCCTGCGTCGATCGCCGAAATGGCGTTGCGGCCGCCGCGTACTTCCTCGCGGATGCGCTCATAAATCAAGACGTTGGAGTCGACCGCGATGCCGACCGTGAGCACGATGCCGGCGATGCCCGGCAATGTGAGGGTCGCGTTGAGCAGCGACAGCACGCCGAAGATCATCGCGACATTGATGGCGACGGCGACGTTGGCGAAAAAACCGAACAGCCGGTACGTCAAGAGCATGAACACGACGACCAGCACGGAGCCGACGTAGGATGCAAGCTCACCTGCCGCGATGGAGTCCGCGCCCAGTCCAGGACCGACGGTGCGTTCCTCGATAATGGTCAAAGGTGCCGGCAGCGCGCCCGCGCGCAGCAAAATCGCAAGGTCGTTGGCACCCTGAACCGTGAAGCTGCCGGAAATCTGCCCGGAGCCTTGCGTGATAGGCTCGCGGATCACGGGGGCGGAGATCACTTCATTGTCGAGCACGATGGCGAAAGGCTGGCCGACATTCTCCAGCGTCGCCTGCGCGAATTTACGCGCGCCGGATGTATTGAAGCGGAAGCTGACAATAGGCTCGCCACTTCGTTGGTCGAAGCCCGGTTGCGCATCCGTGAGATCGCCGCCCGACACCAGAACCTGTTTCTTCACGACATAGGGCGCCTTCGGCGCTTCGACACCGCGCAGGACGTCCGCGTCCGGCGGTGCGCGGCCTTGCAGCGCCTGTTCGGGCGACACACTCGAATCGACCATGCGGAAATCCATCTTGGCGGTCTTGCCGAGAATTTCCTTCAGCCGGGTCGGATCCTGCAAACCAGGGACCTGCACCAGAATGCGATCTGCGCCCTGACGCTGGATCAATGGCTCGACGGTGCCGAGTTCGTTGACGCGCTTTTCGATGATCTGGATCGATTGCTCGACCGCCTGACGCACGCGTTCGTTGATTGCGGCTGGCGGCAGATTGAGGCGAATGAGCGAGTTGCCGGCGTCAACCACTTCCATGCTGCGCTGGCCGCTGGTGCCGGCGAGACCCGTGAGCGGCTGCGCCAACTCGCGCAGTTTCGTCAGCGCGGTGGCAACATCCGTCGCATTGGTGATGCGGACCTCGACAGCGTCACCGCGCGCGGCAAGGCCTGTGTAGGGGACTTTATTTTCGCGCAGCACGCGGCGCACATCGTCGCGCACCTGATCGAGCTTGTCTTTCTTGACGACGCCTGCATCGACTTCGAGCAGGATGTGCGATCCGCCCTGCAGATCGAGGCCGAGCACGACGTGACGCTGCGCCCATTTCGGCCAGCTCTTGACGGTCGCTTCGGGGAAGAAATTCGGCACCGCGCACAGGCACACAATGAGAGCGGTCAAAATGACCGCTATCGCCTTCCATCGCGTGAAATAGAGCATAGAGAACGTCCGTTAGATGAAAATCGTCATTGCGAGCGGAGCGAAGCAATCCAGAAGTCACGAGCAAAAACTGGATTGCTTCGTCGCAATGACAGAATTGGAATTGCGTCCATTCGCAAGATTTTTGTGGCCTCAGGCGTCGTCCTTCGCCGGTTCACCCTTGGTACGGACGCCGGCGACCATCTGGCGCATCTGGCGGATTTTCACGCCGTCGGAAATTTCCATTTCCACTTGTTCGTCGTCGACAACCTTCGTGACCTTGCCGACGAGGCCGCCGCTGGTCACGACGGTGTCGCCGCGGCGGATGTTCTTCACCAGCTCCTGATGATCCTTCAGCTTCTTCTGCTGCGGCTTGAGAATCAGGAAATACATGATGACGAAAATCAGCGCGAACGGCAGCAGCGACATCAGCATGCTGCCGGTGTCGCCGCCGGCGGCAGCCTGAGCAAAAGCGGGAGTAATCAGCATTCTGCGGGTCCTTGGAAATGCTCGCGCGGGCGCGCGAAACGCGGCTGTGACAGGCCATTTGGGCCGAATTTGCGCGGACTATAGCGGCGGTTACCCTAATTGCAACGCCACTTCCGACCCTGTTTCGGCAGCTTGCAGCGCCCCATACCGCTCGCATAGGGTGCGCCCCGAAGGTGGCCTTTGATGTCGAAAAAACCAGCCAAAACGGGGTCGAAAAAGCCCCCGAAATCCGCGTCCGGCACACCCCGCGCGACCGCGACAAAGCGCCCTGCGCGCTTGCCTGATGGCATGCTGAATGAACGCACGATCCGCGCGCTGGAAAGCATCGCGGCGAGCCTTGCCGCCTCCTCTGCCGTCCTGAATCGCCCTGACGCCTTGAAGGCCGCCGATGCGTTCGTCTGGCATCCGGACGGGCGTCTTGCGCCGGTTGTGCATGTGAGCCGCGTCGATCTCGGCCTCCTCAAAGGCATCGACCGGATGCGCGATATCCTGATAGAGAACACCGAGCGTTTCGCCAAGGGGCTCCCGGCCAACAACGCGCTGCTGTGGGGCGCGCGCGGCATGGGCAAATCGTCGCTCGTCAAAGCCGCTCATGCCAGCGTCAACGCGCAAGCTAGTGTCAAAGGCAAACTCAAGCTGATCGAAATTCACCGCGAGGACATTGAGAGTCTCCCTCTGCTGATGTCGCTGCTGCGCCAATCCGAATTTCACTACATCGTATTCTGCGACGACCTCTCGTTCGACGGCAACGACGCGTCCTACAAATCGCTGAAGGCCGTGCTTGAGGGCGGCATCGAAGGCCGCCCCGACAACGTCATTCTCTATGCGACATCCAATCGCCGCCATTTGCTGGCGCGCGACATGATCGAGAACGAACGCTCGACCTCGATCAATCCCGGCGAAGCCGTCGAAGAGAAAGTGTCGCTGTCGGATCGTTTCGGCCTGTGGCTCGGATTTCACAAATGCAGCCAGGACGAATATCTCGACATGGTGCGCGGCTATTGCGGCCACTTCGGCGTCAAGATTGCGGATGCTGAGTTGGAACGCGAAGCGCTCGAATGGGCGACGACGCGCGGTGCGCGTTCAGGCCGTGTCGCGTGGCAGTTCACGCAGGAGCTTGCGGGGCGGATGGGTGTGCGGATGGCGAAGAACTGAGTGAGGTCAACCGAAATTCGAAAAACCCCAAATCAGGATCGACCAGAAACCTACTAGAATGGCGATTACGCCAACCACGATGATCAAGACGATCTTCAGAACTGACTTACCGTCACGTTTTGCTTTGATAGCCCACACAACAAGCGCGGCGATAAGAACGAGACCTCCCAAAACAATCATTGTCTAACCTGAAATTCCATCCTTGAAATAACGCGTGAGACGTCAGCCAGCTTGATCCGCCACGTCAATTCAAGCAAAGAAAATCCCCGGCACGCCGGGGATTTTTTTCGCCTCAATAGTTAGTTTTACGCGCCACCCAAAAATTGGGTCGGATCGACGGCGGTTGATCCTTTGCGGATCTCGAAATGGAGTTGCGGCGACCCCACCTCGCCCGTCTGACCCGATTTGGCAATGACCTGGCCGCGCTTGATCGTATCGCCGCGCTTCACCATCAGTTCACTCGCGTGGGCATACGCGGTGACATAACCGTTGGCGTGCCGAACCAATATCAGATTGCCATATCCCTTGAGTTCGTTGCCTGAGTAAGCCACCACGCCGTCTTCGGCGGCCTTCACAGGTGTGCCTTCAGGCACCGCGACGTTGATGCCGTCGTTCTGTTTGCCGTTGGTCTTTGCGCCGTAGCTTGCAATCACGCGTCCACGCACCGGCCAGCGAAACGTCGGCAGCGCGTTGGTGGCGTCCGCAGTCTTGACGGGCGATTCCGCCACGACAGGAGCTGTCTTTTCGTTTGCCAGAGCAGCACGCTGAGGCGCTTCGGTCGTTGCGACAATTGCGGGTTTCGTCGCCACGACTGGCGCTTGCATCGCTATCGCCTGCTTTGGTTGCTCGGTTGCGACTGCCGCGACATTGCCGCCCGGCACATTGATCTTCGTACCGATCTTGAGTTGTGCAGTCGTCGGCAGATTGTTGGCGGCGGCGAGCTGACCCACGGAGATGCGGTTGCGGCGCGCAACGTTACTCAACGTGTCGCCCGAATTAACAACATGAACGCTCGACGGAAGCGGCCCTGCGGTTCGCGTGGCGGGCGCACTCGACATGACGGGCGCTTGAGACTGCGCGATGCGTTTTGGGATGATGAGTTGCTGGCCCGGCTGCAGCAGGCGCGGTCCACCATAGCCGTTGGCACTCATGATGTCGCTTGATGGAACGTTGTAGCGCTTGGAAATTATCTCCAGCGTATCGCTGGTGCCGACGATGATGGTCGTGCCGCCTTCGCGGCTGTAATTGTGGGTCGCGGCAACCGAGCGCGGCGTCGTGCTCGCAGTCGTTTCAATCGGCGACGATGTCGGCGGTGCATAAGATGCGACGCCACGACCGCCGCCGGAGGCGACCGGACCGGACGGATAAGACAATGGCGCGGACACGACCGGCGCGTTTCGCGGGCGGCTATACTGCGGAAGCTCGCGCTGCCGCACGGAGCCGGTGGATTCCGGAGCGCTCTTGTTCGACGCGAATGGATTGGAGAAGCCGTCGAACGGGTTGGACCATTTCGGCTCAGGATTGTTGGTGAAGCGCGTGGACGTGTCGGCGCTGCATCCCCCGAAGCCTAACGATACGAGCGCCAGAACCGCAAAATGCGGAGCATGACGCCAGCTAGACAACTCGGCGAAACGGGGCATGGTTACTCACTGGGTACGCAACTGGCACTCATTTGAGTAAACACACTGCGAGTAAATAACTCTTTAATTGGCTGAATATGCCTTTGGTCACAAAGGGGTAACCATCTTCACAGCTCGCGCGCGATACCTTTGAGTGCCGGCACGAAACGCACCGCGAGCAGCTTCTGACGCACGAAGTCGTCGCCGTTGCGCGTCGCCCGCATCAGCACCTGACTGCCATCATGCGGGCCGACCGGCGCAATCAGAATGCCGTTGGGTTCAAGCCGGTCGAGCAGCGCCTGCGGCACCTCCTCCATCGCCGCCGTGACGATGATGCGCTCAAAAGTGCCGAGATTTTCCGGAACGGCAAAACCGTCGCCGAGAATGACCTCGGCGTTGTCGTAGCCGAGATCTGACAATTCCAACCGCGCGCGATCTGCCAATGTCCGGTACCGCTCCAAACTAACGACCTCACGGCAGAGCCTTGAGAGGATCGCCGCCTGATAGCCGGAGCCTGCGCCGATCTCCAGAACGCGGTGCGCCGGCTTGAGTTGAAGCTGTTCGGTCATGTAGGCCACCACGAACGGCTGGCTGATGGTCTGCCCGCAGGCGATGCCGAGCGCACTGTCGCGCCAGGCATCGGCGCGGTCGGCCGGCTCCACGAAAATGTCGCGCGGAATCTCTTCCATGGCGCGCAGCACCATCCGGTCGCTGATCCCGCGCCGCCGCAGGCTGAGCTGAAACATCATCTGTTCCGGCGGATTTTGCATGGTGGACATGGCCATCCCGTGAAAGCGCGGCTTG
>JBBRGE010000127.1:0-6534 GCA_038241045.1 Hyphomicrobiales bacterium
CCCGCGGCGAATGAATATATCGGCGGCTCGATCCAGCGCGTCGATCTGCAATCGGGGAAGATCGAGACTCTCTTCACGCATTGCGGCGAGCATCCGCTGAAGGGGCCGAACGATCTGGTGTTCGACAAGAACGGCGGCCTCTGGTTCAGCGATCTCTGCAAGCGCCGCGCGCGCGACATGGATGTTGGCGCGTTTTATTATGTGAAGCCGAGCTTCAAGGAGATCGTCGAAGGTCACCACGGCATGATGCCCGCCAATGGCATCGGCCTCTCGCCCGATGAAAAGACCGTCTATGTCGCCGAGACGCCGACCGCGCGGCTCTGGGCCTTTTCGGTGACGGCGGGCGAGGTGAAGCCGTCCGAAGTGATCTATCGCGGCGAACGCGGCAAGCCGATTTGCGGCCTCGGCGGATATCAGATGTTCGATTCGCTTGCGGTCGAGGCGTCGGGAAATATCTGCGTTGCAACTTTGGTCAGCGGCAACATCTCGGTGATCGCGCCGGACGGCAAATTGGTCGAACAAATTCCGACCGGCGATTCGGTGACAACAAACATTGCGTTCGGCGGGCCGGAATTGAAGACGGCTTACATCACGCTGTCAGGCAAAGGCGAGTTGATCGCGATGGATTGGCCACGCGGCGGGTTGCCGCTGAATTTTTTAAATAAGTAGGCTTGGTCACACTTCTGTCTAAACTTCCCGTCGGCTCAAAAACGCCAGCCGCTCGAACAGGTGAACATCTTGCTCGTTCTTGAGCAGCGCGCCGTGCAGCGGCGGAATGAGTTTGCGCGGGTCGCGTTCGCGCAACTGCTCCGGCGTCATTTCCTCGTTCAGCAATAACTTCAGCCAGTCGAGCAGTTCCGATGTCGAAGGTTTTTTCTTAAGGCCCGGCACGTCGCGCACCTCGAAGAAGATCTTCATCGCCTCCGCAACCAAGCGCTTCTTGATGCCGGGGAAATGCACATCGACAATCGCATTCATAGTATCGATGTCGGGAAACTTGATGTAGTGGAAAAAGCAACGGCGCAGGAATGCGTCCGGCAGTTCCTTCTCGTTGTTCGACGTAATCATCATGATCGGGCGCTGCGTTGCCTTGATGGTCTCGCCGGTCTCGTAGACGTAGAATTCCATGCGATCGAGTTCGAGCAGCAGATCGTTCGGGAATTCGATGTCGGCTTTATCCACTTCGTCGATCAGCAGCACGGGACGCTTCTCGCTGGTGAAAGCGTCCCACAATTTGCCGCGCTTGATGTAGTTGGAAATGTCGGAGACGCGCGGATCGCCGAGTTGACTATCGCGTAGCCGCGAAACTGCGTCATACTCGTAGAGACCCTGTTGTGCTTTCGTCGTGGATTTGATGCGCCAGGTCAGCAGCGGCGCATCGAGCGCTTTTGCGACTTCCTCGGCCAGTACGGTTTTGCCGGTTCCGGGCTCGCCCTTCACCAGCAGGGGGCGTTCGAGCACGATGGCGGCGTTGACCGCAATTTTCAGATCGTCGGTGGCGACGTAATTTTTTGTGCCGGTAAATTTCATCGAAAAGTCTGCCTTTAAGCTCTTTCGAAATTTTTTGAGTCGCCGCCGTTTTAAACAAGAAACGACCGCCGACTAAGACGGTCGCTTCGACGTCATTTAGTTGGTCACGCGCGCCGGAGCAAACCAATAATGACCAGCACGATAACTGCGCCGATCATTGCGTTGATGATTTCGCCGATCCAACCCGCGCCGAGCCGCACGCCCAGCTGCGGCAGCAGCCAGCCGGCGACGATCGCGCCGACGATGCCGACGATGATGTTGCCGAGCAGCCCAAACCCGAAGCCGCGGACGATCAGTCCCGCCAGCCAACCCGCAACCGCGCCGACGATAATCCATGCAATAATGCCCATGAGATAACCCCCTGTTTGAAACGCAACGGTGGCCTGTCCCGGCAACCCCGCGCTTGTTTCCGACACAGCCTGAGCCGCTGAGGCGCGACTCTCAACGTGCCTCAAGCAACAGCTTAATTGAAATGACAGGGCGGTCTAGGCGGCCAAAGCGCAGTTTTCGGGGAGAACTTCTGCATTGTGTTACGCCAGCCGGGCAGATGTGCGGTCCCGGACCCTTGACGGATGCGCACTCAAAGGCGATCTAGATTTCATGTTCATGCAATTCTTCACATCGCTGCGCGACGCGCAGGTGCCGGTCACGCTGCGCGAATATCTGACCTTGATGGAGGCGCTCAACGCCGACCTCGCGGATCAGACGGTGGAGAACTTCTATTATCTGTCGCGCGCCTCGCTGGTGAAGGACGAGCGCAATCTCGACAAGTTCGACCGCGTGTTCGGCACGGTGTTCAAGGGGCTGGAAAGCCTGCTCGACGCGATGGAGAAGGCGGAGATTCCTGCCGAGTGGTTGCGCAAGGCGGCGGAAAAATATCTCACCGAGGAAGAAAAGAAACAGATCGAGGCGATGGGCTGGGACAAGCTCATGGAGACTTTGAAAAAGCGCCTCGAAGAACAGAAGAAGCGCCATGAGGGCGGCAGCAAGTGGATCGGCACCGGCGGCACGTCGCCTTTCGGAGCGAATGGCTACAATCCCGAAGGCATCCGCATCGGTCAGGACAAGAACCGCAATTTCAGCGCGGTGAAAGTGTGGGACCGCCGCGAGTTCAAGTATCTCGACGGCAACGTCGAGTTAGGGATTCGCAACATCAAAATTGCGCTGCGGCGCTTGCGCAAATTCGCTCGCACCGGCGCGCCGGACGAACTCGATCTCGATACCACGATCAAGGAAACCGCCAACCACGGCTATCTCGATGTCCACATGCGCCCGGAACGCCGTAACGCCGTGAAGGTTTTGATTTTCTTCGACATCGGCGGATCGATGGACGGCCACATCGCGCAGGTCGAGGAATTGTTTTCTGCCGCGAAGACCGAATTCAAGCACATGGAATATTTTTACTTCCACAACTGCCTCTATGAAGGTGTGTGGAAGCAAAACCGGCGGCGGTTTTCGGATCGCACGCCGACCTGGGACATTCTGCATAAATATCCGCACGACTATAAAGTCGTGTTCGTCGGCGACGCCTCGATGAGCCCTTATGAGATTGTTGTGCCGGGCGGCTCCGTCGAGCATGTCAATGAGGAGCCGGGGTCGGTGTGGCTGGAGCGCGTGACGCGGACCTATCCGCACGCGATCTGGCTCAATCCCGTCCCGCGCAAGCATTGGGACTACTCAGAGTCCACCACCATCATCCGTCGCCTGTTCAACGAGCGCATGTTTCCGCTGACGCTCGAGGGCCTGGACGGCGCGATGAAAGAACTGACGCGGTAAATTTACGCGCGAACTTAGGAGACCATATGCCCCAGAAAATCCACCGCGGCATCAAGCCGATGCTCGACGAAGCCAACGTGCAGATCGAGACCATGAGTCCCGCGCAAGTCATGGAAGCCATGAAGGGCGACGACGTGGTGCTGGTCGATATTCGCGATCCGCGCGAGATCGAGCGTGACGGACGAATCCCCGGCGCGTTTGCCTGCACCCGCGGCATGCTCGAATTCTGGATCGATCCGCAGTCGCCTTACGCCAAGCCGGTTTTTCAGGGCGACAAGAAATTCATCTTCCATTGCGCGGGCGGATTGCGCTCGGCGTTGGCGGCGAAAACCGCGCACGACATGGGGCTTTCACCTGTCGCGCATCTCGGCGGCGGGTTTGCCGATTGGAAAAAAGCGGGCGGGCCGGTCGAGGCCTACGTACCGAAGGATAAAAAATGACCATCGATCCTCTCGTTTCCACACAGTGGCTCGCCGATCATCTGAAAGACCCGAATATCCGCGTGCTCGACGCGACGTTCAAGCTGCCGGGCGTGACGCCGCTGCCGAAGGATGATTTTCTCAGCGCGCACATTCCCGGCGCGGTGTTTTTCGATGTCGAGGCGGTGTCGGATCATTCATCCTCATTGCCGCACATGTTTCCCAGCGCCGACCAATTTGGCCGCGACGTCGGCAGTCTCGGCATCGGCAAAGACGACACGGTTGTGATTTACGATGCTGGTGGATGGGTCGCGGCACCTCGCGCGTGGTGGATGTTCCTGTCGTTCGGCCACACGAATGTCCGCTTGCTCGATGGCGGCATGAAAAAATGGCTTGCTGAAAATCGTCCCGTTGAAGGCGGCGACGCCAAGCCGAAATCGAAAACATTCAAAGCGACATTTGACGCCGCGCGCGTGCGCTCCATGCAGCAGATGATCGGCAATCTGGAATCGAAGATGGAGCAGGTAATCGACGCACGTCCCAGCGGGCGTTTCGATGGCAGCGTCTCCGAACCTCGGCCGGGTCTGCGCGCCGGACATATTCCGGGCAGCCGCAGTGTCCCCTATGCTGGCTTGTTTGATGCGACTACCGGCGCGATGAAGTCGCCCGATGAACTGCGCGCGGCCTTTTCGGGCGCGGGCGTCGATCTGAAAAAACCGATTGTCACCAGTTGCGGCTCGGGCGTATCGGCCGGCGTGCTGACGCTGGCGCTCTATCGGCTCGGCGTCACCGAGACGTCGCTCTATGACGGCTCGTGGTCAGAATGGGGAGTTGGTGGCGGCCCGCCGGTTGCGACCGGTCCCGCCTGAGGTGGCCGCGGCTGGTGCCTCGAAGCCTGGGAACGCTGTCGACGCGCCGCCGCCGAAAAGCTGTTGCGCCTGTTGCGGCTGAAAGGGTTGCCGCGCGCGCGCGGTCCGGTGCCGGATCGTCTTTGCATTGCGTGCACGCTTCGTTCGCCGGACGCGCGGTTTGCTGACCTCGTCCGGCTTCTTGATCTCTTCTGTCGCGGTTTTTTCGGCCGCCACGGCTTTGCCCGCGGCCAAAGGTTTTTCGGCGACGACCGCATCCTCGGTTGCCTGCGTATCGAGGCTTGCGGATTTCGGTTCGATTGATGGTTTTCCGTCTTGAGCGATGCTCTCGCTGGTGGGAGCACTGTTGAGCGAAACGTCGTTTTGGCTTTCGGCCTTTGCGATCGGTGCCGGTGTCGGTTCAACGCGCAACAGCGCCAGTGTGGGCTTGTTGGCATCGGAGGCGGGCATCAACGACTGCTGCGCGGCTCGCCATGCAGGGATGCCAACGAATTCTTCATGCGCTGACCGCAGAAGTGCAGCCGCGCCGAGCCCGAAGACCAGGACCGAAAACGACAGCACGACGGTTGCAAAAAGAAACCGAATTCCGGGAAGCATTTTGGTGTCTCGTGTCTTGGTGTTTAGGCTCACCGCAAGGCGATGCCGTTTGGTCATATGCGCGACGCTACGCTTTGACTGACGGAACACTGACGCTCTTGAACACTGACGCTCTTGAACACTGACGCTCTTGGAACAACGCCGGTCCCGCTACGGACATTGCCGCGTAGCGAATCAGGCAAAAATAAGAATACTCCAAACGGCTCAGAGCGCTCGAAAAAAGTTCGGAAGATCAATAGCTTCGCCGCAGCGCCGAAATAGCTGGCGGGAGCACGGCGTATCGCGAAAATGTCACGTCCGCAGGCCGGTTTTTTCAGCAAAAGTCTTGAATGTGCCGCTATCCTGCGCGAAGTGCCGTTAACGTTGCGGTGTCGGGTTCGCACTATAAAAGGGGCATGATGTTCAATCGCCTTCCAGTCAAGACTGCGTTTTTTCTCGCCGGTGTGGCCGCTGTGCCGCTGACGGCGACGCTTTCGTTGGCGCAATCCTATCCGGCGCCACCGGGCTATTCGCAGCCGCTGCAAACCGTGCCCGAGGGCTTCACCGCCGATGCGCGCGGCGCGCCGGATTTCGACCGGCTTGACGAGGATGACGCGCCGGGCAGCCGTGGCGATGTCGCATTGTCGCCGCCGGGTTACCAGCAGCAGCCGAATTACCAGCGCGCGGCACCGCGCCAGCCGCTGACTTACGAACAGCAGGGCTATACGGGTCCGATCCTGTCGCCTGACGATCCACGTTATGGACGCCCCGCAGGAGCGCCCGTGCCGCCGCATTATTCGGATCGCGGTCCGCCGCAGGGGCAGCCGCCGCAACCCGGTAACGCCGCTCAGCAAGATGACGGGCTGCGTCCGCCGAGTGGGATCGACGGCCGCTCGACAGGCGCGGTTTCGCAACAGCGACCCGCGCCGATTGGTGGCGATGGAAAGCCAGTGCAGCTCTCTGCGCTGCCTGCGTCCGAACAACCGGAAACCGGCCCGCGCAAGCAACTCGATGAGCGCCTGCGCCGTCAGGAAGTGAATTACCCGACCAAGGAGCCAGCCGGCACCATCATCGTCGATACGCCGAACACGCAGCTCTATTACAGTCTGGGCGGCGGTCGCGCGGTTCGCTACGGCGTGCGCGTGGGGCGTGACGGTTTCACATGGACCGGTGTGCAGAAAATCACCCGCAAGGCCGAATGGCCGGATTGGCATCCGCCCACTGAGATGATCGAGCGCCAGCCTTATCTGCCGCGCTTCATGGCGGGCGGCGACGGCAATCCGCTCGGCGCGCGCGCGATGTATCTCGGCTCCACCGTGTATCGCATCCACGGCACCAACCAGCCGTCCACCATCGGCAAGTTC
>JBBRGE010000128.1:0-6502 GCA_038241045.1 Hyphomicrobiales bacterium
GTCGCAGGGCGAAACGCCTCTTGTCGTGTTGAGCGAGCGCATCACCAATTCGGCCGCGTTCGGAACGCTGTTTCGCGAAGGCATGGATCTGGTTGAGGAAACCGCAGCCTATCTCGATGGTGCGGGCCGCGCCGATGCAAAGACGCTGGAGCGTTCCGCAAGTCTTGTGTACGCGACGGAGAGCATGCGTCTCACCACGCGGCTGATGCAGTTGGCCTCATGGCTGCTTCTGCACCGCGCGGTGAAGGAGGGCGAGATGACACTCACCCAGGCCAATCGCGAAAAGACCAAGGTGAAATTGACGGCGGCCGATCCCGGTGCCGAAGACATGATCGCGAAACTGCCTTTGAGTTTGCAGGAACTGATTGCGCGCTCAATGGCGCTGCAGGGCAAAGTGCGCCGGCTGGATGCGACCATTCACGCACCGCCGAGCGATCATGTCTCAATTGGAAATCCGCTGGTGCCGCAAATGAACATGCTGAAGGCTGCTTTCGAGCGCTAAACGTCTTCATATCGACCGCAACGAAAAACGCCCCGGCGCGAGCAGGGGCGTTGTCGTATCTGGACCTGATTGAGAAGAATTACTTATCCTTGATGAAGCCCGCAAACTTCTTCTGGAAGCGCGAAACACGTCCGCCGCGGTCCAGCATCTGCTGCGCGCCGCCGGTCCAGGCCGGATGCGACTTCGAATCGATGTCGAGGTTCAGCGTGTCGCCTTCCTTGCCGTAGGTCGATCGCGTCATGTACTCGGTGCCGTCGGTCATCACGACCTTAATGTTATGATAATTCGGGTGAATTTCGGGTTTCATGGCAAATTCTCCGGCGCCGGGCGCCCTTGTGGTCAGGAATGTGGGAGCGAATTTGCGCGGTCTATATCGCAGGAACGGCCCGGAAACAAGCTTGGATGGCCGTTTGCCAGCAGACGCCGGGGAGCTTATCTGAAGGCTGCAGAAGGGTGACAGCGGCCTCATGAACGTCGTCGATCGAGTTGAAGACCGGGCCGCCACTTCGGTGGCCGCATTGGGCGATCTCGCCGCCGCGCCCGTCTCGGCGGTGGACGCGCCGAAACCCCGCCGCCCGAAACTGCGCCCGCTGTTCGCACTGGCACCCTACGTCTTGCGCTATCGCGGCCAGGCGCTTGCCGCACTCGTCGCATTGATCGTGGCGTCCGCCGCGACGCTCGCCGTGCCGCTCGCAGTCAGACGAATGATCGATTTCGGGTTCAGCGCCGAGGGCGTGGCGCTCATCAACAGCTATTTCTCGGTGATGATCGCAGTGGTTGCAGTGCTCGCGGGTGCCAGCGCGATCCGCTACTATCTCGTCATCACGCTCGGCGAGCGCATCGTCGCCGACCTGCGCAACGACGTCTTCCGGCACCTGACATCGCTCTCGCCTGCGTTCTACGACACCGCCCATAGCGGCGAACTGGTCTCGCGCCTCACCGCCGACACCACGCAGATCAAATCCGCCGTCGGCGCGTCGGTGTCGATGGCCCTGCGGAACGTCGTGTTGTTTATCGGCGCGTCGGCGATGATGGTCGTAACCAGTCCGAAGCTATCGGGCTTTGTACTGGCGGTCATTCCCCTCATCGTTCTGCCGCTGGTGGCATTCGGTCGCCGTGTGCAGAAATTGTCGCGCGGCGCACAGGATACGCTGGCGGATGCGTCGTCATATGCCTCCGAATTGATCAGCGCGATCCGTACGCAGCAGGCGTTCACCAACGAGCGGCTTGCTGAAATGCGTTTCGGAAAGGAAGTCGAGCGTGCCTACGAGGCCGCACGGAGTTCGACGCGCGCGCGCGCATTTCTCACTGCGATTGTGATTTTCCTGATTTTCGCCAGTGTCGTGGCGATCCTCTGGATCGGTTCGCACGACGTCCTGACGGGGCAGATTTCTGCCGGACGTCTCGGCCAGTTCGTGCTGTACGCGGCCTTTGCGGCGGGCGCGCTGGGCGAACTCAGTCAGGTGTGGGGCGAAATCTCACAAGCTTCCGGCGCGGCCGAACGTCTGTTCGAAATTCTGCGGATCAAATCCGAGATTGCACCACCGGCGAACCCGCGCGCGTTGCCGATGCCGGCGCGAGGGGATGTGACCTTCGAGAATGTACGGTTCGCCTATCCGACGCGACCGGATACCTTTGTTGTCGATGGCGTATCTTTCGCCGTGAAGGCAGGGGAGAGAATTGCGGTGGTCGGCCCTTCGGGCGCGGGCAAGAGCACGCTGTTTCATCTGTTGCTGCGATTTTACGATCCTGCGGGTGGCTCGATCTCCGTCGATGGCGTGCCGGTTCGTGACGCCGATCCGTCTGCGGTGCGTGCGCGTATCGCGCTGGTGCCGCAGGACTCCGCCGTGTTCGCGACAAGCGCACTGGAAAACATTCGCTTCGGACGCCCCGATGCCAGCAACGCGGAAGTATCACGCGCTGCTGACTTGGCGCATGCGACCGAATTCATCGCGCGGCTGCCGCTGAAATTCGAGACGCAACTCGGCGAGCGCGGCGTGACATTATCGGGTGGACAGCGTCAGCGCATTGCCATCGCCCGTGCCATCCTGCGCGATGCGCCATTGTTGCTGCTCGATGAAGCAACATCGTCGCTCGACGCCGAGAGCGAGACGCTGGTGCAGACCGCGCTGGAAGATTTGATGCGAAATCGCACCACGATCGTCATCGCGCATCGCCTTGCCACGGTTTTATCGTGCGACCGTATCCTTGTCATGGAGCAGGGCCGTATCGTCGAGCAAGGCACTCATACTTCTCTGGTCGCGGCCAATGGGCTCTATGCCCGGCTCGCGCGTCTTCAGTTCGAGAACACCTGAGACTTATCGCGTCCAGCCCATGCCGTAGACCGGCCGCCCGGATGGGTTCACATCGTCATGGGTGTGGACGAATCCATTGCGTTCATAAAAACGGATGGCGCGGTCGTTGTCGGTGTTGACCAGCAACGTGATGCCTTCAGGTGCCAGCAGCTTCGCATGCCGGATTAGCGCGTCGCCGAGTGTCAAGCCCCATAATTCTGGCTCGACCACAAGCTGGTCGAGATATCCCGTTGCGTCGACCGTCACGAAGCCGACCATCACACTTTTTTGCTCGGCTACGACGATCCGCGCGGATGGAGCAAGTTCGTCATGCCAGCGCGTGCGCCAGACCTCCAGCCGTTCCTGAAAATCAATCGACGGATAGGCTTGCTGCCATGTCCGATGCCACAGCGCGATGGCGGCATCTTCGTCGCTTGAGAGATACGGCCGGAGAACGAATTCAGCCATGTTTAGCGCCTATCGCTCGGTAAGCTTCAACTCAATGCGGCGGTTACGCTTATACGCCTCGTCGGTCTTGTAAGTATCGAGTGGCTGAAATTCGGCAAAGCCAGCGGCAACAAGCCGCTGCGCCGGAACGCCGCGCGAGATCATGTATTGAACCACGGAGATGGCGCGGGCCGACGACAATTCCCAGTTCGACTTGAACTGCGGGCTTGAAATCGGTCGCACGTCAGTATGGCCATCGACGCGCAGCACCCAGGCAATCTCGGCGGGGATTTGCTTGTCGAGATCGACGACGGCGGCAGCAAGCTTGTCGAGTTCGGTGCGCCCCTCGGGCAGCAACACCGCTTGCCCCGAATCGAAAAACACTTCCGATTGGAAAACGAAGCGGTCGCCGACGATGCGAATGTCGGGCCGTTCGCCGAGAATTGTCCGCAGCCGTCCGAAAAATTCCGAGCGGAATTTCGCCAATTCCTGCACGCGTTGCGCCAGCGCGAGATTGAGGCGTTGTCCAAGGTCGGCAATCTTGCCTTGCGATTCCTTGTCGCGTTTTTCGCTGGTATCCAGCGCCGCTTCGAGTGCTGCGAGTTGACGCCGCAGCGCGCTGATCTGCTGACTAAGCACTTCGACCTGCGCCAGCGCGCGGGCGGAGATTTGCTTTTCGGAGTCGAGGGATTTTCCCAGTTCATTGGCGCGGCTGGTTGCAGTTGCTCTTGCGCCCGCGATACCATCGTAGAGACCCTTGACACGGTCGCGCTCGGCCTCGGCGGAAGCGAGCCCGGCGCGCAGTTGCGACAGCTGCGTGTCGAGGCTGAGTTTGCCAAGTTTCTCAAGCGACAGCAGATCGTTCAATTGCGCGATCTGCGCGTTCAGCCGCTCCAGTGCCTTGTCCTTGCCGCTGACTTCCTGCGACAGAAAAAACTGCACAACGAGAAATACAGACAGCAGGAATACGACGGCGAGCACGAGCGTGGAGAGTGCATCGACGAATCCCGGCCAGTAATTGAACCCGCTGTCGTTGCGGCGTGAACGCGAAAGCGCCATGCGCGGTTATCCTCGTGTCAAACTCAACGTTTTTCCGGTTCGCGCGCGATACGTTCCAAAAGCTTTTTTATCTCGCGATTTTGTTCGCCTTGCCCGTCGGCCCACTCACGGATCAATTGCTGTTCGCTGCGCATGTGACCGACGAGGCCCTGAATGGCTTCGGCCAGATTGGCCATCGCAGTCGTGGTCGCGCGTGTCGATCCCATGTCCTCGACGGCATTGCGCAGCCGTTCGATCACCGGATGCAACTCGGCCGATCCTGAGCCTGCGGCAGGCAACTCGCCGGAATATTCGCGCACTGTCTCAGCGAGCCAGTCTTCGAGGTCGGTGTAGAAACGATTCTGCGCCTGGCTTGATTGCAGATCGAGAAAGCCGAGAATGAGCGACCCGGCGAGACCGAACAGCGACGACGAAAACGAGATGCCCATTCCGGCGAGTGGTGCGGCGAGACCTTCCTTCAAGGTATCGAACAACGCACCGGACTCGCCGCCGACTTTCAATCCGTCGATGACCTTGCCGACCGAGCCCACCGTTTCAATCAAACCCCAGAACGTGCCGAGCAGGCCGAGAAACACAAGCAACCCTGTCATGTAACGCGAGATGTCGCGGGCTTCGTCGAGCCGCGTGGCAATCGAGTCGAGCAGATGCCGCATTGTCTGCTGCGAAATGCTCATTCGTCCGGAGCGGCCGCTCAATATGGCAGCCATCGGTGCCAGCAATACCGGCCTGCGATCGACGGCAAGTCCCGGATCCGAAATCCGAAAATTACTGACCCACGACACCTCTGGGTAAAGCCGAACGACTTGCCGGAATGCGAGAACGATGCCGATGGCGAGCACGATGCCGATCAAAGCGTTGAGGCCGGGGTTCGCCAAAAAGGCCGCCCAAATCTGCTTGTAGAGCACCACAAAAACCAGACCGCACAGGATCAGGAATACGACCATGCGGACGAGGAAGATGCGCGGCGACGACAGTTTCGTGACGTCGATGTCGGCGGGCGCGACGAGTGTGGTTTTTTTCGCCATGTCTTTTTTCGCCATGTCGGGATCGTCAGTCCTTGTGCGAGGAATGTCTCCGGCATCAATATGGCACAGCGGCGGCGGGATAAAAGACGCAACGGCGGAATTGACGCAAAGTTACGGAACTTCGCCGTGAAACCCGGCTTGAGTTAAGGCGTATTTCATTGGTCTTTTTTCAAAATCGAATTGGCTGAAGTTGGGATGACGATGACGTGGTTTTTCATTGCAGCTCTGGTAGCCCAAGCAGTCGCGCTTTCGGTACTGATGGCGGGCGCATGGGTGGTGCAGCAGCGCACGGGAAATTCCGGGTGGGTGGATACCATCTGGACATTTTCCCTCGGCATTGTCGGGGCGGGCGGAGCACTGTGGTCGATGGCCGGCCAGCCGATGACGTCGCGTCAATGGCTCGTTGCTATTCTGGTTGCGATCTGGTCGATTCGCCTTGGTTCGCACATCGCCGTTCGTACTGCAGGTATTGAGGACGATCCGCGATATGCGGCGTTCGCGAAAGAGTGGGGCGTCGATTCGCCGCGCAAGATGTTTATCTTTTTGCAAAATCAGGGCTTCGGCTCGATTCCACTGGTGTTCGCGATTTTCGTCGCGGCACATTTCCCCGCTACCGAACTGCGCGTGCAGGATTATCTGGGTGCGCTGATTTTGTTTGCAGGAATCGCCGGCGAGGCGCTCGCCGACGCGCAGCTCAAATCGTTCCGCACTGACCCGGCCAATAAGGGCAAGGTGTGCGATGTGGGCCTGTGGAAGTTTTCGCGGCACCCGAACTACTTCTTCGAATGGTTCGGCTGGCTCGCCTATCCGATGATCGCGATCTCGTTCGATTATGGATGGGGATGGGTGACGCTGCTCGCACCGATCTTCATGTACTGGATTTTGGTGCATGTCACTGGCGTGCCCCCGCTCGAGGAGCAGATGCTGCGCTCGCGCGGCGACGCCTATCGCGCGTATCAAAAACGTACCAGCAAATTTTTTCCGCTGCCGCAGCAAATCTGAAGGCCGAACATGAGTCTGATTTCGACTGTTATCGGCAAGGCCGAGCGCGTGCCGCTTCCCGACATCATGATCCGCGCCGGGATCAACGCGCTGTGTTCACGCACCGCGAACAGGCTCTCGACCGGTAACGCGGAAACCGACGCCGCCTTCGCGCGCGAGATGGCTAATCGCGC
>JBBRGE010000129.1:0-6422 GCA_038241045.1 Hyphomicrobiales bacterium
CGATGTTCTCAAGCAGCTGCGTGTCTCCAAGATCAAAACACCCATTCTGATCCTCTCCGGCCTCGCCGGCATCGAGGACAAGGTCAAGGGTCTCGGCGTCGGCGCCGACGACTACATGACCAAGCCTTTCCACAAGGACGAACTGGTCGCCCGCATCCACGCGATCGTCCGCCGTTCCAAGGGTCACGCACAGTCGGTGATCCAGACCGGCGATCTCGTCGTCAACCTCGACACCAAGACGGTCGAAGTCGGTGGCCAGCGCGTGCATCTCACCGGAAAAGAATATCAGATGCTGGAGCTGCTCTCGCTCCGCAAGGGCACCACGCTCACCAAGGAGATGTTCCTCAATCATCTCTACGGCGGCATGGACGAACCCGAACTCAAGATCATCGACGTCTTCATCTGCAAGCTACGCAAGAAGCTTGCGAATGCGTCCGACGGCCGCAACTTCATCGAGACCGTGTGGGGCCGTGGCTACGTGCTGCGCGAGCCGCATGAAGAAGAAGTCCGCATTCCTGCCTGATTAGGTTTCCTCGGGGGGCGTGTACGGCCCTCTCCTCCCAACTATAACCCCGCCGTGAATGGCGGGGTTTTTGTTTGTCTTGATTTCAGATGATCCCGGCGAGATGCAGCGCGACGCCCGCTGCGCACGATCCAGCCAGCACGATCAGCATGCCGACATTGAATCTGAAGATCGCTACTGCTGCTGCGAGCGCCAACAGGAGCGCCGCAAGGTCGGCGCTTGAGATGACCGGCATCTCGAACGACAAGCTATATGCGCGCACTGGAAACGTTTCGCGAAAAATTGTGTGGATCGCAAACCAGATCGATAGATTGAGAATCACACCGACGACGGCTGCCGTGATCGCGGACAATGCGCCTGCTAGCGCCTTGTTGCCGCGCATGGTCTCAATGAAAGGCGCTCCGAGAAATATCCAAAGGAAGCAAGGCGTGAACGTCACCCATGTTGACAGCAAGCCGCCGATCGTACCCGCCAGCAGCGGCGAGAGATTGCCGGGATCGCGGAACGCAGCCATGAAGCCCACGAACTGCAGCACCATGATAAGGGGGCCCGGCGTGGTTTCCGCTATACCGAGACCGTCCAGCATCTCGCTTGGACCAACCCAGTGATAATGCTCGACCGCCTGCTGCGCGACATAGGCCAGCACGGCGTAAGCGCCTCCGAATGTCACCATCGCCATCTTGCTGAAAAAGATTGCGATCTGACTGAACACGTTGGTCGAGCCCAAGGTGAGGACCAATGCGGCGACGGGAAGCAACCACAACAACAGCCATATCCCACTCACCTTGAGGGCGTGAGCGACGTTGGGACGGACATGTTCGGGCAATTCATAGGACATGAGGCTGTCGACGATCGCGGGCGTCTCGCCGCCGCCATGCGCGACCGCGGCGAATTCCGGTCGATCCAGTTTTGCACCGATGAACCCTGTCAAACCGGCGGCAATGACGATCACAGGAAACGGGACGTTGAAAAAGAAAATCCCGACGAATGCGATCGCCGCCAGCGCTACCATGATCCGATTGCGCAAGGCGCGTTTTCCCACGCGCACCACGGCCTGAATAACAATGGCCAGTACCGCCGCCTTCAATCCGAAGAATAACGCCGCGACAAAGCCGACATTGCCGAAAGCCACATAAATATAGCTGAGACCCATGATTGCGATGGCACCGGGCAGGATAAACAATCCGCCGGCCATGATGCCGCCGGCCGTGCGATGCATCAGCCAGCCGATGTAAGTCGCGAGTTGTTGCGCCTCCGGACCGGGCAACAACATGCAGTAGTTCAGCGCATGCAAAAAACGGCTTTCGGAAATCCAGTTTTTTTCTTCGACCAGAATGCGATGCATCACCGCGATCTGTCCGGCGGGACCGCCAAAACTTAACGATGCTATTTTGAGCCAGACAAAAAACGCGTCGCGAAACGTGACGTCATGGCCGTTTCCTACGGCAACCGTTCGATGTATTTGCGCCTGCGTCACGCCGCCGACCTTTTGTTGTTTGGCCAATTGTGAGTTTCTTCAGTCGCGTCACGGCACCAGCGATAGAACGCGTCGTAGAGTGCGATGCCGGCTTCGAGTTGCGCAAGATCGTCATGATACATGCGCGACAAGCCGAGCGATGCGGCCAGAAGGCCGGGGGCCTCCGGCGACAAATCAAGCCGTCCCGTGTCAGCCGCGCGGACCATCTGTGCAAGACGCAGTAGCGGTGGCGTCGCCAACCCAAACTCCTCGATCATCACATCGAACGTGCACAACTCGCCGCGATGACTCCAAAATACGTTTTCAACATCAAAGGGGATAGCGCCGAATCGTTCGCCGACGCCTTCAACCTGCGACGCCGTCACAAATAAGAACGCGGCGTTGGGATCGATGAAGCGGCGAATGAGCCACGGACAGGCGATACGGTCGATTTTGGGACGCGCGCGTGTCACCCAGACCGTTCGCCCTTGCTTATCGGAAGCCGGAATCTTGGACGATACAACGAGAGGCAAAGCTGCGCGCCTCCATGCCTCGAATCCGCCGTCAAGCATTTCGGCCTCGAAACCGCAGAAACGCAAACTGGCTGCCGCGCCTTCGCTCAGCTTTCCGCCGTATTGACACACGACCACAATCTTATGACCCGCGAGTTTGTCATCCCGCATTGCCATGGATCGATGGTCGCGGCGGCGCGCACCGGGAATCAGACGCGGATCCGCACCAAAGTCCTCGTCGGTCCGTACGTCCAGAATTATCGGCGAGTTGGGCATGCCTGACAGGCGTGCCAATTGCTCAATGGAGATCGAGGTGTATGACGACATAGCTGCGCCCTCGTATTAACGGGACGCGATACTTGGGCTTGTCGCCTCGTGGGGAGATCGCAAATCCCCATGGAAGATTTATCCCAACGGGCCTTGCGGTTGTCAACGGCACACGGTCAAAATCGAAAGGCATCGATCGCAAATTCAAGTCGAGGCGACAAGCATTGTCAGCGGCCGCGCGGTGCGACCGCCTTGATGCCACCGCCAACAGCCATCGCAGGCGCAAGTGCCTTCGCAAGATTCGGCACATAAACACCACGGCGCTGCTGGCAAGGCCGGTAGGCGCTCGTCAGGCCAACCACTGTCTCCGCAGCGCCGAGAAAGAGACAACCGTCGCTCTCATTCGCTTTCAGCAAACGGCTGAATACGTCGATCTTCGTTTCTTGATCGAAATAGATCAGCACGTTGCGGCAGAAGATGACGTCGAATTTGCCGAGATGCGAAAAATCCTTGAGCAAATTTAACTGGCGGAACTGCACCATCGATCGCACTTCGGATTTGAGTTGCCAGAACTCGCCAACCTGATCGAAATATTTCACCAGCAATTGAATCGGCAGGCCACGCTGCACTTCGAACTGGCTGTAGATCCCGGACTTGGATTTTTCCAGCACTTCCTGCGAAATGTCGGTCGCGACAATCTCGACCCGCCATCCGGCGAGCGCAGAGCCCATTTCCTTCAAAAGCATCGCCAGCGAATACGGCTCCTGCCCCGTCGAGGCAGCTGCACACCAAATTCGCAGCGTGCGGCGGCTGGCGCGCGTCTTGATAAAATCCGGGATCACCGTGTCCTTGAAATTGTCGAACGGAATCTTGTCGCGGAAGAAAAACGTCTCGTTGGTGGTCATGGCTTCGACCACATCGACGATCAGCGTATCGGCACCGCCTTTCATTTTCTGGACGAGTTCACCGATGCCTGACAAACCGGACCGGCGCGCGAGGGGGAGCAACCGGCTCTCGATCAGATACTGTTTGTCTGCGGCCAGCAGCAGACCCGAGCGCTCCTTCAATATCTTGCAGAGATATTCGTACTCCTGAGGCGTCACGACTGAACTCCTGAAAACAGCCGGACAAGCTTCGGCCCGATTTGGTCGAGCGGCAGCACGGCCGCACAAATTCCCGCATTCGCGGCCGATCCGGGCATGCCCCAAACGACGCTCGTTGATTCGTCCTGCGCGATGATATTGCCACCGGCTGCCACGATCTCCTTGCCGCTGCGCATTCCGTCCGATCCCATGCCGGTCAGCACCACGGCCACGATGCCGCTCTGCCAGACATCGATGGCAGAGGTGAACATCGGATCGACAGCAGGCCTGCAGAAATTGATCTGCGGATCGTCGCCAAGCGCGATCACGGCACCTGCTCCGGCGCGAACGGCACGCATGTGATGCCCGCCAGGCGCGAGATAAATCTGTCCCGCTTTGATCGTTTCGCCGTCGATCGCCTCATGCACGGGAAATCCGCTGCTGCGCGTCAGGTGTTCGGCAAGAATTGTGGTGAAGGTCGGCGGCATGTGCTGCGTGATGAGCACCGGATACAGTTCAATCACAGGCCCGATGCTCGCGACCAAAGTCATCAACGCTTGCGGACCGCCTGTGGACGAGCCGATCAACAGTGCGCGCGGCGCTGCCTCAGTGAATGGCCGCAGCATGAGTTTCGGCTGGGCAAGGCGCGGCATCGTGCCGAGTGTCGTCCGTGGCAACGGCGTATGCGCGACTGTAGCTCCCGGGGCCAACGAAGGACTTGGGATCGTCATCGGCCGGCGCGAACGCGCTCCGAGGTGACGGATTTTCTCGATCAGGTCGCGTTTAAAACTATCCGCAGCGCCCGCCTCGCGAGTACTTTCCGGCTTTGGAATATAGTCGGATGCACCAAGCGACAGCGCCTTGAAGCTGACCTCCGCGTTGCGGCGGGTCAACGTTGAGGCCATGATCACGACGAGCTTCGGCTTTTTCTTCAACAACAGCGGCAGCGCAGAAATGCCGTCCATGTCCGGCATTTCGATGTCGAGCACGACCACATCGGGATCGACACGTTCGATCTGATTGACGGCGTCGAGGCCGGTGCGGATCGAGGCGGCGACAGCCATGTCGGGCTCGGCTTCGATCCAGCGGGAAATCAATCCTCTTATCACCGCCGAATCGTCAACCACCATCACGCGAAGCGTATCGCTTCGTACACCGGCCGAACCGGATGGCACCGTCGTTACGTTACTCATTTCAAACTCTATTCAACACAACTGAACAAAATGACGCCCCGCCTTCGGCGGAGCGTTGACAAATAACTAGATCAGTCCGACTTCATGAAATTTCGCCGTGACGATTTCCTTGTCGAACGGCTTCATGATGTATTCGTTGGCACCGGCATGAAGCGCGCGGGCGATGTGCGCGACGTCATTTTCAGTCGTACAGAATACGACCTTCGGCTGATCTCCGCCCGGCATCAGACGCAGGTTGCGCAAAAATTCGTAGCCGTCCATCACCGGCATATTCCAGTCGAGCAGGACGGCGTCGGGCATACCGCGCTTACAGACTTCAACGGCCTTCTCGCCGTCCTCGGCTTCGAGAATCTGAAAATCGAGACCTTCCAGAATTCGCCGCGCGACTTTCCGGATCACGCTCGAATCGTCGACGATCAAACATGTTTTCATTTTACTGCCTCTTTTTTCGTATCCCCGGCTGGGGCGTTTCCAATTTCGCTTGTCGACTCTTTGTATTATGCGGCGAGTCTGTCGGGACTGATCTCCAGAACGCGATCGACGTCGAGCACCACCATGAGTTGCCCGTCGAGGCGATGAACGCCGCCAGCCATCTTGGCCATGCGCGGATCGAGGTTGACGGGATTTATCTCGCACGCATCGTCAGAAAGCTTGAGAACCTCGCCGATGCTGTCGATCAGAAGACCGTAGGATTCGCCGCGCAGGTCGACGCCAATCGCCATCGGCGGGTTAACGTCTTCGTTCTTCGGCAACCCAAGGCGGGCGCGCATATCGATTGCGGTCACGATGCGTCCGCGCAGATTGAGCACGCCCGCGACATCATCCGACGCCAATGGAACGCGCGTCATGCGCTCAGGCATGAAGACATCCTGCACGCGCGCGATAGGCAGTCCGAATAATTGTCCGCCGATCATCGCGGTGACGTATTCGGTGATGCCCTTTTCGGATGCGTCGAAATGCCCGTCCATGCCCATACCCTCACGCCGCCTGATTCATTTCGGCGGTCTGTTCCTTCAGCGCTGCGATCAATCCTGGCCGGTCGAATTTGGCGACATAGTCGTAGAAACCGGCCTGACGCCCGCGCTCGATGGACGCAGGCGTCATCAGCGATGACAGCGCGATGATCGGTATTTCGCCCATACGCTGATCCGCGCGAATGGCTTCGGCAAATTCAAACCCGTTCATCTCAGGCATTTCGATGTCGGTCAGCACGACGTCGAAGGCCTTGCCTGAACGCAGCAGGCCGAGGCCCTCGTGCGCACTCTGCGCCACCGACACGCGATACCCAGCGGCCTTGAGAACCGGCGCCAGCATGTTGCGGAAGAACGCCGAGTCATCCACCAGCAGAATGCTCTGCGCTGTCACCGACGGGCGGATTTCCTTCCGGCT
>JBBRGE010000130.1:0-6416 GCA_038241045.1 Hyphomicrobiales bacterium
CTAGCGGACCGAAGCGATGTTGCGCGACAGCCGCGCCGAGCACGAGCGGGACCAGCGGCAAGACACACGGCGACAGGATCGAGAGCAACCCCGCAACGACTGCGAGTCCGACGGCGACCATGCGAAACTACAGTGACTTGCCGAGCCATGCGGCGATCGAATCGCGCCGCGTGTCGCCGATAGAGCGACCCACTTCCGAGCCGCCTTTGAAGACGATCAAGGTCGATTGGGCTTGCGCGCCGAATTTTCTGACCTCGGCCTTCTGGGCGTCGAAATCGACGCGAAAAACTTTGAGATTCTTGAACTGCGGCTGCGCGGTCAATTCGCCGATGATTGGAGCCTGCGCCTTGCAGGTCGGGCACCAGTCGGCATGAATTTCGACAAGGATCGGCGCACCGGATGCTTGGGCTGCTTTGAATGCGGCTTCTGAAAATGGGGTGGACGCCAGGGCTGCGTGTGCAAGGCCTGCAACAACTATAACCGCTGCGACAAAGAATACCCGAAAAGCGCCTGACACCGATTTCATAACGAATCCTCCATTGACGTTTCTTGCCGACGCTGAGCATTACATGCCGCCGGTCTACGCCGTATTGACAGATACGTTACCGAACGCTGTCCGTTACGCGGGATCTGGATTGAAATACGTCAACCGGTCAAAAATACGCAATTGAGCGGCCGCAAATTGCAACAGCGAGCCAAATCGCGATCGATGAAAATGCTCCGGCTGGAAAGTCGTTCAGCGGGCTTTACCGCACTACGCCGGAAATAAATCCCGGCTTGCGGCGCGGCCGCTTCACCTTGTCTTTCAAAAAACACCGCGCGGATTTGCCGATATACCCCGGGCGCGCATAGGTCCATGCGCGGCATTTGTCGTCGGCCTCGCATGCCGCTTTGCAGGTCTCGCCTGTCGGGTCCACACTGACTTCGATATTTCGCAGATCGCCGCCTTGCCTGTCGGTCTCAACCTCGATGGCGCTGTTGCGCGGCTCGACGACACCGGCACCGCGAACGCCCGATACGCAGCAATTGCTTCGCACGCGTGCCGGAACGCTACTTTTGAGCCAACACACTGCCCCATCTTCATTCACCAGCGGATAGTTGAAACTCCACGCGTGACATTTGCGATCGCGCTCGCATTGCAACGCGCACAGTACAGGGTCGCCGGATTTGAGAACATTGCGCGCGTAGTCTGCGCCCGGCCGGTCCCAGTTCGCCTGCGCGTGAAGCGGGTCCACATGCATGACAAGCAAACCAGCCGCAATCGCGGCAATGCCAAAGCAAGTCCGGAATCTTTCCCTGACGATTAGAAGTCGGAACATGCAGAGACACAACTTTCAGCGCAATGAATCGGGTCGCAAGCCCTTGGCGACGGTTCCATTCAACGGTCGCACTGATGTATGGCGGATGAACGGGAGATAAATGTGTCGTGATCGCCGGGCCAATCGCGAATACAAGCCGTTGAGTTACAACGCGTATTCTGAATAGGCCAGATTTACTGAGCCGCCCCATGCGCCATAAAATTTTTCGAGCATGATCTCGGCCGGCGTGTGCCCGGTTGCGATGATGTGATCGAGCGGTTCGAGATAGCGCGTCTCATCGCGGCCAAGATGATCGATATACCCGCGGCGCGCGAGGCCGCGATGCGCGAGTGCCATGCAGTCCTTGGCGATCTCAAACAAATAGCGGTTTCCGATTCTTGCCTTAAAGCCGAGGCGCGGCACATCGTCTCGCAACGCTTGACGCTCTTGTGCGGTCCAGTGCTTTACAATGTCCCATGCCGCATCGAGGCTGGCGTCTTCGTAGAGAAGTCCCGCCCAGAACGCGGGATGCGACGGCAATTGATTCCACGGCACGCCGTCAGAGCCGCGCATTTCCAGATAGCGCTTCAGCCGAACTTCCGGAAAAATCGTCGAGAGGTGATTAGCCCAATCCGACAGTGTCGGCCGCTCACCCGGCATCTTCTTGTTCTTGCCGTCGAAGAAGTCGCGAAACGACGATCCCGATACATCGATATAGCTGTCGCCACGCTTGACGAAATACATCGGGACGTCGAGTGCGTAGTCCACCCAACGCTCGAACCCCATGCCGTCCTCGAACGCCCAGGGAATCATTCCAGCGCGCGCATTGTCGGTGTCGCGCCAGATTTCGGATCGAAACGAAAAATAACCGTTCGGCTTGCCTTCGGTGAACGGCGAATTCGCGAATAACGCAGTCGCAACCGGCTGCAATGCCAGCGACACGCGCAGTTTCTTCACCATGTCGGCTTCGGACGAAAAATCGACGTTGGTCTGCACCGTGCAGGTTCGATACATCATATCGAGACCGTATTTGCCGACTTTCGGCATGTAGTCGGTCATGATGCGGTAGCGGCCCTTCGGCATCGTCGGAATTTGCGCGCGCGACCATGATGGCGTCATGCCGAGTCCGAGAAATCCAATGCCGAGGGGCGTCGCGATTTCTTTCACCTGCGACAGATGCGCCATCAATTCTGCTGCAGTCTGATGAATTGTTTCGACCGGCGCGCCGGACAATTCAAACTGGCCACCGGGCTCAAGCGAGATCGCGCCGCCGCCGGTCACATCATAAAGACCAATGATGTTACCGTTCTCGATGATGGGTTCCCAACCGAGCAAAAGCTTCATGCCCTCCAACAGCGCGCCGATGCCACGCGCGCCCTCGTACGGAACAGGGTTATGGCCATCCAGCGTGAATGGCGTTTTTTCGTGCTCGGTGCCGATGCGGAATTCGGACTTCGGCTTTACACCGGCCTCAAGCCACGCGACGAGTTCGTCGCGCGACTGCAATGGCGTCATATCGATTTGGTCACGCGCCATCTGAATTCCGGGGTACGGCGCCATGCGCGCGCGGCAGGAAAGTGCGTCGGATGCATGCATCCGCAGGCGCAATGGGGAAATGAAGATTCATCTGGCGGGTGCAGCTTCTTTGGACGCGACCTCTTTTGATACCAGTTGAATGTTGCCGCCGCAGCATCCAAGTTTGTCGAGCAATCCACTGAGCTTGACGGCGTCCATATCCGAAAGTTTTGAGCCGATATGACGTTCTATCGCGGTGGAGTAAGAATTCCACATTTTTTTCTGCAACTCGCGTCCGGCCTCGGTAATTTCGACGTACAGCCCGCGCTTGTCCATCTTGCAGACGCGCCGCACCGCGAGACCTTCTTCAACCAAACGATCGATCAGGCGCGATGTGGAATACTGCGGCAGCAGCATCTGCTTTTCAAGCTCCACCGGACGCAGTTCGCCGGCCGGGGCGCGCGATAATTCAAGCAGCGCGTCGTACCATGCAAGCGGCGGAAAGCCGGCCTTTTTCAGATCCTGCTCGACGGCGTCGAGCACCCGGCTCTGAATTCGCATCAGGCGAATCCACGCTTCGGTGGCCTCGGTAGATGGCTTGCGTTTCATGGCCCGGCTCACAATCTCAATTGCCATTGTAGCGCACTGAATGCAGTTGCATCAATGTTGACTGTTACATGCAGATGCATTTAATAGGTTCGAATTTCGTTGCCAAGCTCCCTGAAAGGAGAACTCCCATGAAACTTTACTATTCGCCCGGCGCATGTTCGCTTTCGCCCCATATTGCATTGAAAGAGGCCGGTTTGCCGTTCGATCTCGTCAGGGTCGATCTCAAGGCCAAGAAGCTCGAGGACGGCAGCGACTATTTGGGCGTCAATCCCAAGGGTCAGGTCCCGGCGCTCGGCATGGACAATGGCGAGCTTCTCACCGAAGGACCCGTCATCGTGCAAATGATTGCCGACAAGGTGCCGGAAAAAAATCTCGCGCCGGCCAGCGGCTCGGCGGAGCGCTACAAATTGCAGGAGTGGCTGAATTTCATCGGCACCGAATTGCACAAGAGTTTCGGCCCGCTGTTTCAGCCGGTGCTGTCCGATGACACCAAGCAGTTCTTCAAAGACCGCCTGATGAGCAAGTTCAAATATATCGACGGCGCGCTGGCGGGTAAGGACTACCTGATGGGCAGTCATTTCACGGTGCCCGACGCGTATCTGTTCACGATGCTCGCATGGGCCGACCGGATGAAGATCGATCTGTCGGGATTCAAAAACCTGATGGCCTACAAGGCGCGCGTCGCCGCACGGCCAAAAGTCAAAGAGGCGCTGGAAGCCGAAGGTCTGTTGAAGGCGGCGTAAACTTCAGCATAGCGACAAACAAAAAGGCCGGATCGAAATCCGGCCTTTTTTTTATTAATGGCCGAAATCTTTTACGCCGCAAGTTTCTTGGGCGCGAACCGCACATAGAACGTCTCGCCCTTCGCAGCCATATCGATCAGAAGCTTCGGCGGCGAGAAGCGCGAGCCGTATTTCTTCTCGAGCTTCTGGCACAGTTCGACAAATGTCTTGGTGCCCATGAAATCGATATAGGACAACGTCCCACCGGTGAACGGCGCAAATCCAAAGCCGAGGATCGAGCCTACATCGGCTTCGCGTGGATCTGTCATCACATGATCCTCGACGGTACGCGCGGCTTCCACCGCCTGAACCACGAGAAAACGCTGCTTCAACTCCTCGATGTCCAGCGTATCCGGATCGAGATGCTTGGGCTGCAACGTCGTCAGCTCCGGCCACAGTTTCTTCTGGCCTTTGCCCTTTTCGGGATAATCGTAGAAGCCCTTACCGTTCTTGCGGCCGAGGCGTCCGCGCTTCTCAACCATCTCGACCAAAAGATTCTTCTGGTCCTGCGCAATCGCATTGGCGCCGAGATCGGCTTCGGTGGCTTTAAGAATCTTCAGCGCGAGATCGATGGCGATTTCGTCGTTGAGCGACAGCGGCCCGACCGGCATGCCGGCCATCTTGCCGATATTCTCGATCATCGCCGGCGGCACACCCTCGAGCACCATGTCGTAACCTTCGCCGATGTAACGCAGCACGCAGCGATTGGCGAAGAAGCCGCGCGAGTCGTTCACCACAATCGGCGTCTTCCTGATCTGCCGCACGTAATCGAGCGCAGTGGCGAGTGCGACATCGCCGGTGTTCTTGCCAACGATGATTTCCACCAGCATCATTTTCTCGACTGGCGAGAAGAAATGAATGCCGATGAACTTCGACTGATCTTTCCACTCTTCCGCGAGCGAATTGATCGGCAGCGTCGAGGTGTTGGTGGCGAAAATCGCGCCGTCGCGCAGCAGCGGCTGCGCCTTCGCGTAGGTCTCGGCCTTCACCTTGCGATCTTCGAACACGGCTTCGATGACGAGATCGCAATCCTTGATCGCGTTGTAGTCAGGTGTTGCGGAGATACGCGCGAGAATCGTATCGCCATCGGCCTGCTTCATGCGGCCCTTGGCGACCGCCGCGTCCACAGCGGTCTTAGCGTGGCCCTTGCCGATGTCGGCGCTTGCCTGATCGCGATCGATGAGCACAACTTCAATACCTGCTTGCGCGGAGACAAATCCGACGCTCGCGCCCATGAAGCCTGCGCCGATCACGGCGAGCTTCTTGACTTTGGTCGGCGGCACGTTCGTTGGGCGTCGCGCGCCTTTGTTCAATTCGCCCATGGACACGAACAGACTGCGGATCATCGCAGCCGCTTCCTTCGAGCGCAGGATTTTCGAGAAGTAACGCGACTCGACGCGCAAGGCAGCGTCCATCGGCAACTGCAGACCTTCGTACATGCACTGCATGATCGCACGGGCTGCAGGATAGTTATCATAAGTCTCGCGGCGATAGATTGCATTTGCGGGCGGGAAGATCATCGTGCCGCCCTTGGAATAGACCGCTCCGCTCGGAATCTTGAAACCCTTCTCGTCCCAAGGTGCCACGGCCTTGCCGCCCGCCTTGATCCACTCCTTCGCAGTCTTGATAAGATCGGCGGCAGGCACGACAGCGCCGAGAATGCCGTTGGCTTTCGCCTTGTTCACATCGATAGCGTCGCCCTTGAGCAGCATCTGCAGCGCATCCTGCGTCTGCATGATGCGCGGCAGGCGCTGCGTACCGCCGCCGCCGGGACACACTCCAACCTTGATTTCGGGAAGACCGAGACGTGTCTTCGTATTGTCGGACGCCACGCGATAGTGACAGGCCAACGTCAACTCGAAGCCGCCGCCGAGCGCGAGGCCATTGATCGCAGCAACCCACGGCTTGCCGCCGGTCTCGATGCCGCGAAATGTCAGCGACAACTGACGTACATTATCGAACACAAATTTGTTCGCAGCTTCTTCGCCCTTCGACTTCAGCATCTCGACATAGGTGCGGTTCATGCCTGTCAGCATGGTTAGGTCTGCACCCGCGCAGAACGCTTCCTTCGCAGAGGTGATGACAACGCCCTTGACGGCTGTGTCTTCCGTCATCTGCTTGACGATAGCGGCAAGTTCGGTGCCGGAGGTCTCGTCCAGCACGTTCATCGAACGGCCAGGGGTATCCCATGTGACCAGCACGATGCCGTCGG
>JBBRGE010000131.1:0-6371 GCA_038241045.1 Hyphomicrobiales bacterium
TGGCGCTTGCCGCCCGCAAAAGCTGAGGCGATCAACAGCCTTTGCAGATACCCTTGATCTTCCGGTCGAGCGCCTTGTCTTCGGCGGACAGATCTGCTGCGGCCTTTTCGCTCCCAACGTCAGCTGCCGTCGGCTGACGATGACCGACTGGGGCCGTACCCACAGCTTTCCCGGACGGGGCGGACGAAGTCGATTTCGTTGCCGGACTGATGGTGTTTTGCGCCAACGCCACCGGCGCAGCAATCAGCAGGAAGGTGAATGTGGCTGCCAACAAACGTCGCATCGCGCACCTCCGATTTGAATCAACATCCTCGCACGAATTCTAGCGCGATGATGGCGGGATTTCTATCGTCGCGCAATTGCGCCTGCCCTGCGCCGCGCAATCTTGTGTCTTGCGAATGTCAGCCATCGACCCCAGCAGCCAGACACCGGCAGCCACAAGCATTGCAAAAAAGCACAGCATCAAGGCGTTTTCGAAAGTACGATTGCCTTTGTCGTCCGGCGGCTGGGAACCCGTCATGGCTTGGCGTCGATCTCAACCGGTGGATAGAGATGAACGTCGCCGCAATAATCCACGATGCGATAATGCGCAGCGTCCTGCGTCTCACGCTGATGTGCCAGATATGTCGGCCCAACCGGCACCTTGCCATGACCGCCGGGAATATCGAGAACGTAGTCCGGCTGGCACAAGCCGGATACACGCCCGCGCAGCGCCTGCATCAATTTCTGGCCTTCGTCCAACGTCGTGCGCAAATGCACAGTTCCGGGCGCGAGATCGCCATGATGAAGATAATACGGCTTGATACGGCATTCGACGAAACCGCGTATCAGCGCCTCCAAGGTTGCGGCATCGTCGTTGACGCCGCGCAACAGCACTGACTGGCTCACCATTGGAATGCCGGCATCGATCAGGCGTGCGCATGCTGCCCGCGCATGGTCGGTCAATTCGCGCGGATGATTGGCGTGAAGCGCAAACCACGTCGTGGCCCCGGTCACCTTCAGCGCAGAAACAACATCATCGGACACGCGCGCCGGATCGGCGACGGGCACGCGGGAATGAATCCGGATAATTTTGACGTGATCGATCGCGGCAAGATCGGTCATGACCTCACGCAACCGTCGCGCCGACAGCATCAGCGGATCGCCGCCAGTGAGAATCACCTCCCAGATTTCCGGATGCGCACGAATGTAGTCGAGCGCATCTGAATACACTTCGGCGGACATCGCGATGTCCTTGCCGGGCCCGACCATCTCGCGGCGAAAGCAGAACCGGCAATAGACCGCGCAGACGTGCACGAGTTTGAACAGCACGCGATCCGGATAGCGATGAACGATGCCTTTGACGGGCGAATGGGCCGCGTCGCCGATGGGATCGGCGCGTTCCTGCGTTTGCGTCACAAGTTCGGCTGCGCTTGGCACATATTGTCGCGCAATCGGATCGTTGGAGTCCGACGGATCGATCAAGGCGGCGACGTCCGGTGTGATGGCTACAGCGTAACGTGCCGCGACCTTGGCAAGTTGATCCAACTCATGATCTTGCACCAGTCCGCGCGCGGCAAGTTCATCGAGGGTGCGAAGCGTTGCGCTTGAAGCTTTACTCATGTTTCTCCCGCTGGCGTCCACACCACCTGATCCAAGCTTGTGGCACCACTCGCCAACATCACCAGACGATCAAGCCCGAGCGCAACGCCGCCTGCTGAAGGCATCTGCGCCACCGCCGCGAGAAAATCCTCATCCAGCGGATAACGCTCGCCGTAGCGGCGTTGTTTTTCGTCCATCGCCGCCGTGAACCTGCGCCGCTGTTCGCCCGCGTCCGTCAATTCGCCAAAACCGTTCGCAAGCTCAACGCCGCAGGCGTAGATTTCAAATCGCTCGGCAACACGCGGATCGGCCCGCTTGACGCGCGCGAGCGCCGCTTCTGGCGCCGGATATTCATGTAAAATTGTGAGACGTCCCTGCCCGAGATTCGGCTCGATGTGTTCGACCAATATCTTGCTGAAGATATCCGACCACGTATCGTCGGGCGCAACGCGAACGTGTGCTGTCGCCGCCATCGCCAATGCGTCGCGATCGCCGCCCTCGCCGGTCACGGTACCCAGCAAATCAACACCGGCGTAACGCCTGAAAGCATCCGCGACCGTGAGCAGTTCCGGCTCTGCAAATGGGTCCATCGTCTTTTCCCGGAAAGAAAATCTGCCGATCCCTGTGGCCCGTGCGGCCTTCGCAATGACCGCGACGCAGTCAGCCATCACTGCTTCATCGGTTGCGTTGGCGCGATACCATTCCAGCAGGGTGAATTCGGTCAAATGGAGCGCACCGCGTTCGCGGTCGCGAAACACGCGTGCGAACTCCACGATTTTTTGCTCGCCCGCCGCCAGCAATTTCTTGCAGGCGAACTCGGGCGACGTGCGCAGATATCGGCGCGATCTGTCGCCGGACGGCGCGGTCAGATCGGCGGCGAGCGCATGCAAATGGGTTTCGTTGCCGGGCGAAACCTGCAGGATGCCGGTCTCGACCTCAATGAATCCGCCCTGCTCGAACCAGGCGCGAGTCGCCCGCACGATTGCGCTGCGCGCCTGCAAAAACGGCCGGCGGTCGCCATGCCGTCCGGCCGTCCACCATTGCGCTGAATGAGGCTCGGCAATCATGGGAACGATGACCAAAATGATTGCAAAACGCTGGCATCCGCGCGGCAAATCAGTATGTTGCAGCCCGAAACGTTAACCTCGGATAGCGCCCTGAAGACGCGCATTCGTTTCTGAAGATTGGGACATGAATCCGTGAAAGTCATCGCCAGTTCAATTCGCAAGGGCGCCATCATCGAGCAGGACGGCAAGCTATATGTCGTTCTGACGGCCGAGAACATCCACCCCGGCAAAGGAACTCCTGTCAGCCAGATTGAAATGCGCCGCATTAGCGACGGCGTGAAGGTTTCCGAGCGCTACAAGACGACCGACCAGGTCGAGCGCGCGTTCGTCGAGGACCGGGATTTCAATTATCTCTACGAAGACGGCAACGGTTTTCATTTCATGAACAATGAGAATTTCGAGCAGCTCATGGTCGCCAAGGATGTTGTCGGCACGCAGGCGCCGTATCTGCAGGAGAACATGAAGGTCAAACTCTCGATCTACGAAAACACCGCCGTGGCAATCGTGCTGCCGCAACGCACGACGCTGGAAGTGATCGAGACCGAACCCGTGACCAAGGGCCAGACCGCATCGTCCTCCTACAAGCCGGCGATCCTGGCTAACGGCGTTCGCACGTTGGTCCCTCCGCATATCGGCACCGGCACGCGCATCGTCGTCATGACGGAAGACGGATCATACGTCGAGCGCGCCAAGGACTGACACCAGTTTCGGGGCTGCATTGTCGCTAAGGCAGATAAGAAACGTCAAGATTTCCATGCGCGGCTCCTCAGCGAAGCTGCTGTGCGCAGTATTTATTTTGGCCGTTTCCCTCGGCGGTCTTCAGGGCGCCGTCAAGGCCGACGAGTTCAGGTCGCCGGCAATTTCCTTCATGGCGCCCGATTGGGATGCGGTTGCGGCCCAATTGAAAACTGAAATCGGCAGCCAGCCGCTCGTGGCCGACCGTTTCAGTTTCGCGCCGGGCCGCCACTCACGCCGCGCCGATCCGAAACGGGTCGCGGCACTTGCCCAGATCAATGCAATATCGTCGCCGAACTTTCCGGGCGTCGAACGCAGTCCGGTGCCGGTGCTGCTCCCGTTCGATGGCGCGATGTTTGTCGCCGAACGCAAAAGCGGCGCGCCGGCCAGCCTGACGATTTCGCGGTATCAAGCCGACTTTCGGCCCGTGAGCATGTTCGACGTGGGCCCGAGCGGATACGACGCGCTGTTCGCGCTTGATCGGGGCACTGGCGACGGCATACCGTCGCGGGTGTTCGCCAAACCGGTCGAGGTGCAGATCACGGGCTCATTGCTCGTCTACGATATCGCCGATCCGCTCGCCGGAAAGGGTGAACCGGTCAAGTCGCTGGTCTCGCAGTTTCCGGATTTGAGACGCATCATTCGCGAAGGTTATGTCCGCTACGTGTTCACGCGCTTCGGTGTTCCTTATGTCGTCTCCGTTCAATGTCTCGACAGTAGCGCGCGTGCGAGACGGCTATCGTGCCGTGAGGCATCGCCCGTGGCCGAGCGTTTCATCAAGGCACTTCGCATTGCCGGTGGTACGCCGGCAAAACCGCACACCGATATCGCATCGCAGCCATCGGAGCGGCCGGCGATGCTCTCACCTGACTTCACATATCGCCGGCCCGGTGAGATTATTTCGAACAGCGGATATCGCGGCCAGAACGGCGTCACTGACTATACCGTCTATTCGCGAATTAGATTTCCAATCGAACGCGCACCTGCATTTGCGAATTCACAATCGTTCATGAACTGGGGTGATTGTTATCGCACCGGCCGTGTGTCGTGGTCGTCCACCAAGGGCGACCAGTATCGCTGCAAACGCAACGACAAGCCGCTCGTGTTCGACGAATCTGCCAAAGAGAATTACAGCTATCCTTGGCAGGATAATTTCTGCGAGACGCGCGATTTCGATGTCGGCCAATGCGCCAACGGTATGGGGCATCAGGGTCAGGACATCAGGCCGTCAAGTTGCCAGATGCGTAACGCCGAAGCTGACCGCTGCCTGCCCGATATATTTCCGACCGTTGCGGTCCGTGATGGGGTTCTGATACGCACGCCGTCGCAGCAGGCGGTTTATCTGCTCGTCAATGCGCCCGGCGAGCACATTCGCTTCCGTTATATCCACATGAATCCTACGAACCTTGATGCCGATGGCGTCGTGCACGGACGGCGCGTGCAGGAAGGCGAACGCGTCGGCGTGGTCTCCAACTTTCAGGACCGCGTCGGCGGGACCACCGCCCATCTTCACTTCGACACGCAGGTCTTTACGCGCGACGGCTGGCTCTGGGTCAATCCTTACACCACCTTGATCTCATCTTATGAAAGACTCATCGGCGGCCGCGGCCGCGAATACGAGCCACCGTCGCTGGCTCCTGTTGCGCATGCCATTCCACTTGAGTCAGGCGCTCCCAATGCCGGTTCCGGCGACCAATAATCGCAGGCGGATGCGTCCGATTGCACTTTGCTTCGATCGTGCCGCGGCGGATAGAATAGCCACATGAACACCAGCGATTCTCCAAAGGCAACGTCGCGGCGCGCAGTGTTGAAGGCTTCGCTCGCTGCAGGATTGATCAGCGTTACGCCTCGTTTCGCCTTTGCAGCTTCGCCGCAAGGTTTTGAGCAGTGGCGCGATAATTTCCGGGCGCGCGCGCGCGCCAAGGGCGTTTCCGACGCCGCCTACACGAAAGTCATGGGCTCTATCGAGCCGGACATGAGCGTGTTCGACAAAGTCAACAAGCAGCCAGAGTTTAACGAGCAAATCTGGCAATACATCAACCGCCGGGTCTCCGACTGGCGACTTGCTGCGGGAAAAACAACTCTTCAAAAATACGGCGAACTTTTTGCGCGGATCGAAAAGGATTACGGCGTCGAACGCGGAACGCTGCTCGCGCTGTGGGGCGTCGAGACCGCCTACGGCGATCCGCTGGTGCAGCGAAACCATATGCGGCCGGTGTTTCCCTCCCTTGCGGCGCTCGCCTGGAATGAGCCGCGCCGCCGCGCCTATTGGGAAACCGAACTCATCAACGCGCTGCGCATCGTCGACAAGGGCTGGGGCATGCCGAGCGACATGCGTGGCTCATGGGCTGGCGCAATGGGCCATACCCAATGGATGCCGGAGGTCTGGCTCAATCTCGGCATCGACTATGACGGCGACGGGCGTGTGTCGCCATTTGGCAACCCCGACGATGCGCTCGGCTCCAGTGCGCGCTATCTCGTGGATCGCGGCAATTATCGGCGCGGCGAACATTGGGGATACGAAGTGAACATCGGCAAGTCTGCCAAGACAGGCAATCATAGTTATGCAGACTGGGTCGCATCAGGCGTCACGCGCGCCGACGGCAAGCCATTTCCAAGGCCGGGCGACAAAGCGAAATTGTGGGTGCCGGTGCCGGGCGGACCTTCCTTCTTGTTGGGGCCGAATTTCTACGCGGTGAGAAGTTACAATCCGTCGATGAACTATGCGCTTGCCATCGTGCATCTCGGAGATCGCATTCAGGGCGGCGGTCCGTTCGTCAAACCGTTCCCCAACTCCGAACGCGCGCCGACACTCGCAGAATTGCAGGAATTGCAAACCCGCCTGACAAAGGCCGGTTTCGATACCGGCGGCACCGACGGCCGCGTTGGCAATGGCACCATGCACGCCGTGAAGAATTTTCAGGTGAAGGCAGGACTCACGCCCGCCGATGGCTATGCCGGGTTGCAAGTTTTGGCGAAGCTGCGCCA
>JBBRGE010000132.1:0-6339 GCA_038241045.1 Hyphomicrobiales bacterium
GCGGCTGGATCAGAGCCCAGAGACGGTCGTTGACGAGAAGCTTGGCCAAAACGTCCTCCTTGACGAATGAAGTCGCATCCAGCGACAGAGGATTGATCGGCAAGACTACTCATGGTTCATGAAGTTCTTTTAGAAGCTCTAAGAATGTCCTCGCACCGGTGAGCGCAGTCGAACCGGCGACGGCGGCGTCGGGATGATGACAAAGAGCGGGAAAAGCAGGCAAGAAGATCGGGCAACGGTCGCCGTCTGTCCACATGTCGTCGAAAACGATCGCCAATGTCAAAATGGTGAAGATGGCCTTGAAAATCTCGGCGTTTGGGTCGGTTGCGAGCCAAAGAAATCCATTGTCGAAAGGCTTGGCCTCGGTACGATACGAAACATTGCCGACGACGTTCGTTGGCAGAGGTCCATATGGGAAATCCCGGATAAATGACCGATGAATTGATGTGGAGCGTTTCAAACGATTCGTGCCGAAGCCGTAGAGAACCAGCGCAGCCCCCCGAATCCTGATCTTCCTGCTGCGTTCGCTGTACGTCGATCCTTCAACAAGGTTTTCACATGCGTATCGCCGACTTCGTTCTGCAAGACATCGAACTCATTCTCGGCGAGTGGGAAGCGTTCGCTCGTAGCATCTGGCCCGGTCCAGCTCCGGACCGGCTGGCCCTTCGCGACCATGCCCGAGACATCCTTCGCGCAGCCGCCTTGGACATGAAATCCACTCAAACCGCGACGGAGCAGTCTGCGAAAGCCAAGGGCGAGACGCTCCCAGGTAAAAGCAGCGTTCGAGTGGACAGGGCGTCCGATGTCCACGCCGCCGACAGAGTGCGGTCCGGTTTTGACCTGCAAGGCATGGTAGCTGAGTACAGGGCTCTGCGGGCCAGCGTCATTCGACTGTGGCGCGAGAGTTCCCCAAATCTTGATGCTCGTGACATTGACGATCTGACGCGGTTCAACGAGTCGATTGACCAGTCACTGACCGAGGCCATCCGCAGCTATACGCAGGTCGTCGACCGGTCGCGCGAAATGTTCTTGGCCGTCCTGGGGCACGACCTGCGAGGACCGCTCAATTCAATCTCGATGTCGGCCCAATTGCTGGGAGGGATGGAGATGGGAAATCCGGATTCGCGTTCAGTGGCAGCGATGATCTCCAGAAGTTCCACCGCCATGGGCCGATTGATCAGCGATCTTTTGGATTTCACCGGCTCACGGCTCGGCGTCGCGATGCCACTCAAGCAGACAATGATCAGCGTGAAGAAAATCTGTGCCGAGGTCTTCGCTGAAATACAAGCCGCTCATCCTAATCGTACGGTACAGTTCGTGGTGCCTGAAGACGTGATGACAAAGGGTGACGCAAACCGGCTCCGTCAGGTGATCGCCAACCTGTTGGGGAATGCTGTCCAGCATGGCAGCCCTGATCAGCCGATTGATGTTTCGCTGACCCGTAAGGACGCGGATCTTGTGTTGTCGATTCACAACGCCGGAAAGCCGATTCCTGAAGAGAGCCTCGCGACAATCTTCAACCCGATGGTTCAGGTGGCACCTTCGGAAGGGCAGGCGTCGCGAGAGCCTGGCAGCATCGGGCTGGGCTTATACATAGCACAGGAAATCGTGACCGCGCACGGGGGCAGCATCCGAGTCGAATCGACAGAGGGCGCAGGCACGACATTTACCGTACGGCTTCCGCTACCGTCGGCCACTGCCCCCGAGATCGACGGGGTTCGGACGCCGACGCTCTCAGCGTAAGTGGAATGGAGCGGGAAAGATCCCGATTCATATAACAAGACGATATCACGTGTTATATGAACAGCAAGAAGAACCACCAAGTTTGGATGGTGTCATGACTGGCAACCTGAATCAATCTTGTTGCCCCGCCGGCGTTAGGTTGGGCCGAACCACTGGCGGCGGAGGGAAAGGGGACATCACGACTCTGTCTCGACCCTCTAGTTTTTCAGGAACGTTACCGCCGGACTTGGTCTTGGGTGATGTGCTTTTCAGCCAATTTCGTTCCCTGCGAACTACATCCAATCCGATTTGGCGACATAAAAGGGAGGGTTGAGACAGAGCCGTGATGTCCCTTTTCAATTCCTGAAGCGCACCGGCCGCCATGGCCAAGCCAAGCGACGTCGGCCACGGAAGAGAAATGCAGCTGGTGAAGAAAGGAGGACAAATGCGGTGCGCGCCGACGTCACCCTTGACGACAAACGGGATTCATAGTTGCTTCGGTATGCCGCCACCGTCACTTCGCAAGCGACTTCCATTTTTGTTGCAGCGCTTCCCGGATCGCCTGAAGCGCTTTCGGACCGATGCCGTGGAGCTGCGCGAGGTCGCGCTCGCTCACCCCAACGAGATCCTCCAGGCGACGATAGCCGGCGCTCGCCAGCGCCCGCAAAGCGGGCTGTGCGACGCCGCGAGGAAACTCCTGCGCCATCCCAGCGGTCAGTTCTGTTGCCGCGATCCTTTTCTGCGCGTCGTTTGTGAGAGGGCAAGGCTTCATGGGTCCTCACAGTCAAAAGAAGGCATAACGTAATGCCGTTGAGCGGCCGCGGCAGCGCCGCGCGACGCTCGACCGCAAGTAAAGTATACCGCCGCCGCGGTCCGCTCCAGAGAACCCATGCAATCCCGCCGCCGATCCGGGAGGATCAATGGCGGTCCTTTACCCAAGGAGATTGCATGGACTATTTGAAGATCATCGCTCTGGACCTCGGCAAGTTCAAGACCGTCGCATGCGTGATGGACACCGCCGCGCGCACGCACGCGTTCGAGACGATCGACATGTCGCCGGCCAACGTGCACGGCCTCGTCGTGCGGCATGTCACCTCACCCCCAGCCGACACGCTCGTCGTCTCTGAGACCTGCGACACCGCCGGCTGGGTGCACGACGTCTGCACGTCGATCGGCACGTCAATCAAAGCTGATGTCTGCCAGCAGGCAGTCACGCTCCATGCCGATGTTGCAGCGGATGTCCTGCGACACCACGCCCAGAGGTACCGCCGCTGACGACAACGCTTTTCCATTCATCGCCGCGCCGTTCAGAACTTCCTTGATGGGACTCACTATGTTTATTCAGCGCAGACGAAAGCCGGGCATGCGGTTGGGCATTGCCCGGCTTTTGTAACAAAGGACTTTAGCCAGTCCGGATTTCGTCTCGGCTCCGATTACTTCTGCTGACCACGATTTTCGTCGAGGCGATTCCAACTATCACGGGCCGCTACTTTCGCCTGCTCCCATGTAAGTTTCGATTGGCCTCGGCGCTTGGGCCACTCTTGACCCATTTGTGCCTGCACCTCGTCGAAGGTTTTCCCCGCGTATTGTTGGCGTGCCTCCCAGCCGGCCTGGTAAGCAGGCGCGTATTCTTCGTACGGCGCACTGTCGCCGACGTACGGACGGCTTCGATAGCTTTGACGCCAGTAATCGTGTTCGACGGTCGGGTTAATCGCCTCGCCAGCCGCTTTACCTGCCAGTCCACCGGCCACGGCCCATACCACAGCACCGACCGCCGTACCGACTGGACCCACGACGGATCCTGCGACGGCACCTGCGGCGACTGCCGCTCCTACAGCCGCAGCACCTCCGACCGCAGCACCAACGCCCGTGCCGATCGGGTGTGCGCCTGGAGCTTTGGTGATCGGGTCGGGATTGGCCGCTGGATCGTTGGTTCGTTCAGATTTCATAGCCATGACGTGCCTCACTTCTTCTCGTTCGGAAAGCGCCGAACATGTCGCCCTGCCGAGCACCCGCTCGATCGGATATGCATAGATTATAAAACCATAAAAATTTAGGGATCGGGTCTCGTCTGAAAGGGCTTAAGGGTGGGAACCAGCCTCATGGAGACACCTCCCACCAACGAGTGCTCGCGTGCAGCGGAGGCGATTATCCGGCGACACCTGATGGGTGAGACCTACGCAGGCAAGTATTTTCTCCCGCATCAGAGTGACAACGAGCCAGTGATTTTCACTGTCGGTTTCACTCGCAATACTCGGAGCAACATCATGTCCATGGACACACTCGCCGACCTGCTAGAAGACGAACTGAAGGACATTTTCAACGCCGAGAATCAGCTTCTCAAAGCGTTGCCGAAGATGGCGAAGAAGGCATCCTCAGCTAAGCTCAAGGCCGCGTTCACGGGCCATCTGAAGGAGACGGAGGGACACGTGCAGCGGCTTGAGAAGATCGGCAAGACGCTCGGCATTCGCCTGACAGGTAAGAAGTGCCATGCTATGGAAGGGCTGGTTGAGGAAGGAAAGGAAGTCATCGAAGAGGACGGAGCCGGCCCAGTGATCGATGCTGCGTTGATAGGTGCCGCCCAGCGTGTAGAGCATTATGAAATGGCGGCCTACGGCACGGTTCGCGGCATCGCTGCACAGTTAGGTCATGACGACGTCGTAAAACTGCTGCAGCAGACCTTGGACGAAGAAGGTGCCGCAGATAAAAAGCTCACGGGTATCGCCGAAGGCGAAGTACTGCCGGCCGCGGGAAGTGCTGCGGGTGAAGAAGAGAAGTGACTTGGACTTTGAGTTGACCCCAGTCGATAGAGACCGGTGTCGTGGCGGATATCCTTATACTACGCCAATTTGGACTGGGGCCGAAGTTCCGGCCCCAGTTCTTTTGCATTTAACTCTACGGAGTTAGTTGCGAGCTAATGCGCTGGGTGCGCGACAGTCTTAATCCGTGCTACTTCACCTTCAGGAGTTCATTGATTGCCGGCCCCATCAACACTTTACCCATCGCATCAAATCGGCTGCCATGACACGGACATGATCCACATCAGCATATGGGTGCTCTCGGGCGTCAATGAGACAAAATCCCAAAACGTATTGTGGGCGCCTTGCGCCTGCGGTATCTCGTTGTCCGGCTCAGGTTTTACGGCATGGATGAGGTCCGGAAATTTAATCGCATCCTGAATGAAGAAGACGGGGATGTCGTTTCCAACCATGTCCCAGATACCTTCTTCGGTGTAAAACTTGATCGCGAATCCGCGCACATCTCTTGCGGTATCGGCTGATCCGCGACTCCCGGCAACAGTCGAGAATCTTAGAAAGATGGGAGTCTGCTTTGGGGGATCGGCGAGAAAAGCAGCCTTGCAGAATTTGGAGAACGATTTAAAAGGCTGAAAGAAACCATGGGCGGCGGCACCTCGCGCATGTACGACCCGTTCACGGATGCGCTCATGGTCGAAGTGCATAATTTTTTCGCGGAAATGAAAGTCTTCAAGAAGGGTCGGCCCACGCGGCCCCGCCTTAAGTGAATTTTGGTCGTCTGCCATCGGTAGTCCTTGGTTGGTGGTCATCTGCTCGCCAACCGACTGTGTGTCGTGTGCCAGATCCAACGTCTTCTCTGTCGGTTTGACCGGAGAAATTGCCCGAGACTTCGTCCTTTTTTTGCTCATGTGATCTCCTGATGTGGAAGAGGCAATAAACGTCAATCAAATTCTCCAAGGCATGTTATCTTTTTAAGATTCCGTTGAGACAAGGAAACGCCTGACACAGATACCAAAGTCACGTCATCAGGGAATCCTTGATCGCCACGGCTCACCGCGCTTCACTAGTATTAAATCGGTGGGCAGACGAAGGGTGATCTGCCCGGCTTTTCAGCGCACGGACGCAGGTTTTTAACGTCGTGCACTCATGGGCCTTCACACTTACCGCAAGAAGCGGAACTTCAAACGCACTAGCGAACCGCGTGGCCGCGTTTCCAAGCGCGGCTCCCGCGCCGGCCTCCAATTTGTAATCCAGAAGCACGATGCCTCTCGCCTCCACTACGATTTCCGCCTTCAGCTCGACGGCGTGCTGAAAAGCTGGGCCGTTCCGAAAGGTCCATCGCTCGATCCGGCCCGCAAGGCGCTCGCCGTCCAAGTAGAAGATCATCCGCTCGACTATGGCGATTTTGAAGGCGTCATCCCAGCCGGCAATTACGGCGGCGGCACGGTGCTGTTGTGGGATCGCGGCACGTGGGAACCGCTTAGCGACGCGGCCGCCGGCTTTGCATCGGGGAAGCTTCATTTCATTCTCAATGGCGAGAAATTACGTGGCGAATTCGCGATCATCCGCATGCGCGGCCGAGCGGGCGACGCCGGTAAGAACTGGCTGCTCTTCAAAGTAAAAGACAAATACGCCACCGACGCCGATGTTCTCAACAGCGACACGAGCGTGAAGACGAAGCGCTCGCTCGAAACCATCGCCGGCGACCGCGACGACGTCTGGAACAAAAAAAAAGTGCAAAAAGCCGTCAACTTGAGCGCCGCCAAGAAATTTGCCTGGCCGAGAGACTTTTCACCGCAATTGGCAGTGTTGGCCGAACACCCGCCGGCGGGCGAGCAGTGGCTGCACGAGATCAAGTTCG
>JBBRGE010000133.1:0-6322 GCA_038241045.1 Hyphomicrobiales bacterium
ATCCGGTCTGATCGATCAACATCTGCATCCATGGCAGCAGTGTGATCGAGCCAAGCCCAACGCCCGCGAACGCTATCCCGACCGCAAGACCTCGTCGCGCGACAAACCAGTTTGGCAGAAACAACGATTGGCCAGAATATCCAAGACAGATGCTGCCGCTGCCGACGAGCACGCCGATGGTCAGATAAAGATGCCACGGCTCGGTGGTGAGAGGTGCCAACAGCAATCCGCTCGCCATCAGAAATACGCCAAGCTCCATCACGGTGCGCGGCCCGGTGCTGTCCATCAGCTTGCCCATCAGTGGGCTGAGCATGGCAGACACCAAAAAGCCGAACGAAAAGGCGCCGGCCGTGACTCCCCGGTCCCAATGAAATTCATCGATGATGGGAGCAAATAGTAGCGAGAATGAAGTTCGTGCGTTGACGCCGATTCCCATGCTGACAAACGTGACGGCGACGATGACCCAGCCATAATAGAACGGCAGTCGGCGCATGCTCGGGTTCCGGTCAAGTTTGAGTATTGATCGTCGGCCTCACGAACCTGCTGTTTGCCTCTCGGTGCCCGATTCCGCAAGGCCGACCGCCCACAATGCGAACGCATAAGCCGCCGCCACTTCGTCAAGGCGGTTAAATCGTCCGGATGCGCCACCATGGCCAGCCCCCATATTGGTACGCAGGAAAACTGGGCCTCCGCCTGTCATGGTTGCGCGCAAGCGCGCGATCCATTTGGCCGGTTCCCAATATGTTACGCGCGGGTCGGTCAGACCGCCCATCGCGAGAATGGCCGGGTAGGATTTTGCGGCCACGTTCTCATATGGGGAATAGGACAGGATCGTTTGGAATGCGATTTCGTCGATGATCGGGTTGCCCCATTCCGGCCATTCGGGCGGCGTCAGCGGTAACGTCTCGTCCATCATCGTGTTGAGCACATCGACGAACGGAACTTCGGCGACGATCCCGGCAAACAACTCACCGGCACGGTTCGCCACCGCACCCATCAGCATGCCGCCTGCGCTGCCACCGTGGCCCACGATTTTCTTCGCTGACGTGTATTTCGCTTCGATCAGCGCACGGCCTGCTGCGGCGAAATCGTCGAAGGTGTTGGTTTTCTTCTCGCGCTTGCCATCGAGGTACCAGCCCCAGCCCTTATCCGCGCCGCCGCGTACATGGGCGATGGCGTAAACGAATCCGCGATCGACAAGTGAAAGACGATTGGCGGAGAACGAAGCCGGGATCGAGTGGCCATAGGAGCCATAACCATAAAGCAAGAGTGGAGTTTTTCCATCGGGCTTGAAGTCGCTTCGATGCAGGATCGATATCGGGATTTCCGCGCCATCGGTTGCTCGCGCCATAATGCGTGTCGTTGCATAATTCGCAGGATCGTGGCCCGAGGGAATTTCCTGACGTTTGCGCAAGTTACGCTTGCGGCTGTCCATATTGTAGTCGAACACTTCCGACGGCGTCGTCATCGACGAATAAGAAAATCGTAAATTCGCAGTGTCGAACTCGTAGCTTCCCATCGTGTCGAGCGAATAGGCAGTCTCGTCGAACGCGATAGCATGTTCTTCATCGGTTCGAAGATCGCGGATGACGATAGACGGCAATGCATTGGCGCGTTCCAGTCGCACCATATGATTGGCGAAAAGTTCGACATCGATGACATAGATGCCGGGCCGATAAGGAATGAGGTCGCGCCAGTTTTCGCGTCCTGTAGCATTCAATGGTGCGACCGCGATCTTGAAGTCGATCGCGCCGTCCGCATTGGTCAGAATGAAAAGCCGGTCGCCGCGATCGTTGACCGAATACTGCACGCCTTCTTCGCGTAACGCGACGATGCGCGGCGGAGCATTTGGATCGTGCAGGTCGATCAGATGTTGTTCGGAGGATTCGTGGTCGCCTCCTGCAATGATGCAAAAGCGCCCGCTCGCGCTTTCATGAATATGTGTGAACCAGCCAAAATCCTTTTCTTCATAAACCAGTTGATCATCGCTTTGAACCGTTCCGAGTTTGTGTCGGAACACTTGCATCGGCCGGTGATTGTCGTCGAGTTTTACGTAGAAGAAAGATTTCGAATCCGCGGTCCATACGACACTGCCACCTGTCTCGCCGATGGTGTCGGAATGATCGACGCCGGTTGCCCAATCCCTTACATGGATTGTGAAATATTCCGAACCGCGTATGTCCGCGCTCCATGCGTGCAATTTGTGGTCCGGCGAATGGCGCGCGCCGCCGAATTTGAAGTATTTTGATTTTGCAGCCTGCGCGTCGCCGTCGATGATGACTTCGGCTTCGCCGCCATCGCGCGGTGCACGCGCGATCAACTCGTGTTGGCCGCCTTCGCGATATTTGTGAAAATACGCGAACGAACCGTCCGGCGACGGAACGCTTGAATCGTCTTCCTTGATGCGGCCACGCATTTCGGCGACGAGTTTGGCCTGAAGTTCAACCGTATTGCCGAGCCGCGATTCTGTGAAATTGTTCTCCGCCTCCAGATAGGCGCGTATATCGGGATCGAGAACCGACGGATCGCGCAGCACCTCTTGCCACTTGTTGTCTTTCAGCCAGGCATAATCATCCGTGACGGTCACGCCGTGGACCGTGAATTGATGTGGCCGCCGCGCGGCAACAGGGGCGGGGACAGGGCTTCGAATGGTCATGAATTTAGCTTTCGGTGAACCTAATAGAGTTCAGCTATTTGTTTTCGGCGCAGATACAACGCCAGCCAGCGCAAGTGTCGTATGAAGCAGCACGTTCGCGCCGGCCGTGCAATCGGCTTGCGTCGCGTCCTCAAGCTCGTTGTGGCTGATGCCGTCCTTGCAAGGCACGAAAATCATTGCGGCAGGCATCACGCCCGCAAGGTTGCAGGCATCATGTCCGGCGCCTGACGTGATACGGCGATATGGATAGCCTAATTGCTTGGTGGCGTTCTCGACGGCGGTTACAATCTCGGTGTTGAAAACCGTTGGTTCCTTGCGCCAGATTTGGTCGACGGCAATATCCACTTTGCGGCGCGTGGTGATGTCTTTGATCGCGACTTGCAGACTACGGTCGAGTTTATCCAGTGTGCCGGACTCAGGACTGCGAAACTCCGCCGAGAATTTGAGATCGCCCGCAATCACATTGCGTGACGGATTGTCGATCGTCACTTCGCCGATCGTGCCGACCGCGTTCGGAGCATGATCTATCGCGGTTTTTTCGACGGCGAGCACGAGTTCGGCAAACGCCGCCAATGCATCGCGCCGCAGCGGCATCGGCGTCGTTCCCGCGTGACTGGCAAACCCTGAGATGGTGCCGTTGTACCAATCGATGCCTTGGCCAAGATCGACGACGCCGATAGTCTTTTCCTCGGCTTCGAGAAGCGGACCCTGCTCGATGTGCAGTTCGACGAATGCGCCGAACTTGCGCGAGCCAACTGTTTCGTCGCCCCTATAGGCAATGGCGTCGAGCGCGTCCGCGACGGTCACACCGTCATTATCCTTGCGGCTTAGAATATCCTCGGTGGTGTATTCTCCGGCATAAGCGGCGGAGGCCATCATCGCAGGCGCAAAGCGTGAGCCTTCTTCATTGGTCCAGTTGCAGATGCAGATCGGCGCTTCGGTTTCGATTTCCGCATCGTTCATCGCGCGGATGACTTCAAGCGCTGCCAGAGTGCCGAGGACGCCGTCGAATTTCCCACCGGTCGGTTGGGTGTCGAGATGCGACCCGATTCCAATCGGCGGCCTCGACATGTCACGCCCCCGGCGCACGGCGAACATCGTCCCGAGCGCATCAACGTGCACCTCGCAGCCGGCAGCTTCGCATGCGTCTTGGAACCAGTCGCGGACCTGTTTGTCTTCGGCTCCCAAAGTGAGACGCCGCACGCCGCCCCTTGGGGTGCCGCCAAATTTGGCGGTCTCATGGATCGTGTTCCAAAGTCTGGCGGAATCGATTTGAAGATTGGATTTGGCGACCGTCATATCCTTCGATAGCCCATGTTGAAGGCAACCTGAAATCGCAGTATGTCATAATTGCACTGCAGCAATTCGGTTGACTTAGGTCAAAGTGAGTGCTTACTCACGCCCTATGAGCACACTCAGACTGACAGGCGACTTGCGCCGGGAGCAAATCCTTGAGGCCGCGAGGCGTTGCTTTGCGCGCTATGGTTATGCGGGCACGACGACGAAAAGTGTTGCAGCCGCAGCGTCCATTTCGGAAGGGCTTCTGTTCAAGCATTTTTCGACCAAAGCTGCGCTGTACGCTGAAATTCTTGCGGAAGCCTGCGAAGCCGATCCGGAAATGCATCGGCTGCTAGAGCTTGAACCGTCCACGTCTACGCTCGTGGTTCTGATACGCGACATGGTTGCGCATTTTCTCCGCGCTACAGAGTCTCCGGATCAAGAGGAAGCGCAGCGCATCCGGCTTATGGTTTCCAGCCATCTTGGCGATGGCGAATTCGCCCGATTGTTATTTGAGAAAATCGGCAACCTGATCGGCCCGATATTCACAGCGTCACTGGAAAGCGCAATCGCGTCGGGAGACGCCGAGCGCGTTGAAGGAAAACCGATCGATCTTTTCTGGTTCGCGCATCAGGTCGTTCAAATGATTGCACTGACAAAATTGCCGGCAACGCCTTCCTTGAACTATCCCGACACCGTGATTTTCGAACGGCATGTGAGCCAGTTCATCCTGCGCGGAATTGGCCTCAAGGAACGCGCGATTGCCTCTTATCTAGACGCCGAACCGTCGGCATATCGGGCGGCACTGCGCATTGCGGAAGGTGTATGACATGGACGCAAAAACTTCGCCGTCACAGAAAACAAATCCACCCAGCGAAAAACCGCGTTCGGCACCGGTGCGAATGAAGCGCTGGCTGATTATCGTTGGCGGCGCGCTTGCGTTGCTGGTTTTCGTGTTCGTCGGGTTCAACGCGCTTCGCAGTTACATGATTGCGAAATTCTTCGCCAGTAACAAGCCGCCGGCGGTTTCCGTCAGCGTTGCCGATGTGAAGTCCGAAGTTCTGCCACGTCTGCTTGTTGGCATCGGCGATCTCGCAGCAGTTCATCAGGTCGATGTCACGACGGATGTGAATGGCCGCGTCATGGAAATCTTATTCACGCCCGGCGCGAGCGTGAAGGCCGGCGATCCGCTCATCCAGATTTTCGATGCTCCCGATCAAAGCGATTTGGCGAGTTTCAAGGCGCAAACGTTGGCTGCGCAACTTGCGCTTGACCGCGCAAAAACGCTTGCCGCCAAACAGTTCGGTCCGCAGGCGACTGTCGATCAGGCGCAGGCCGGATACGATCAGGCGAATGCCGCCGTCGCGAAGACGGAAGCGGTGATTTCGCAGAAGCGTATCAAGGCGCCATTCGACGGCGATCTCGGCGTTCGCAAAGTGGAGTTGGGCCAGTATCTGAGCGCGGGCACGCAAATCGTTTCGCTGACGGATCTGTCGAAGCTCTATCTCAATTTCACGGCAACGGAAAAAGATCGCGCGATCCTCAACGTCGGTCAAACCGTTCGCGTTGCCGTCGATGCGTATCCGAACCGGACGTTCGAAGGCAAAATCACCACCATCGAGCCGCAGATCACTGCCGATACCCGTAACGTGCGGATTCAGGCAACGCTGGAAAATCCGGGCCGCATATTGAAGCCCGGCATGTTCGCGACCACGAAGGTTGAGTTGCCGCCCGAGGATGCCGTGGCGACGGTGCCTGAAACATCGATCGATTATACGCTTTACGGCGACTCGGTCTATCTGATCGAGGAGACGAAGGCCGACGACGGCACAACCGGCTTCAAGGCCACGCGCACCTTCGTCAAGACCGGCGACCGGGTCAACGGCAGGGCCGTCATCAAGAGCGGCGTCAAAGCCGGCGATCGTGTCGTTGCCGCCGGACAGCTCAAGCTTCAATCCGGGTCAGCTGTAACGATCTCAGCCGATCCGCCGCCGCCTATACCAGCGCAGCCGCCGCGCAACTGATCCGACAAGGAGCGCTGAGTCATGGCCTTCACAGATCTTTTCATTAAGCGCCCGGTGCTGTCGCTCGTCGTCAGCCTGCTTATCCTGCTGATCGGCTTCAAGGCCGCGACCAGTCTTGGCGTGCGGCAATATCCGAAGCTTTCGAATACCGTAATTACAATCACAACATCCTACCCGGGCGCGTCTCCGGCACTGATGCAGGGGTTCATCACCCAGCCGCTCGAACAAGCCGTCGCATCGGCTGAGGGCGTCGATTACATCACGTCTTCGTCGGTCCAAGGCACCAGCACGATTTCGGTTTATGTCAAATTGAATTTCGAGCCGACCGCTGCGCTGACCGAGGTCAGCGCGAAGGTCAATTCGG
>JBBRGE010000134.1:0-6312 GCA_038241045.1 Hyphomicrobiales bacterium
AGGTGCGAGACTCGACGATGCGCCCAATTTTCGCAAGCTGATCGCCCGCGCGCAAAATCCGAAGTCGCGGTGGCAAGACTTTTCCGGCGGCCTGCCCAATTGTGTTCGCTGGTTCCGGCGCGATCAATCCAAGCAACGCACTGAGCGCGCGTTTGACCGGTGCAGGCAGAGCGCCGAACCGCGCATGCAGCCGCCCTCCCCACACATGTCGATTGTAGCCGCCGAACAGTTCATCGCCGCCATCTCCAGACAGTGACACGGTCACGCTCTTACGCGCGAGCGACGCCACGAGATGGGTGGGAATTTGAGAAGAATCTCCGAACGGCTCGTCGTACATTTGTGCAAGTTTCGGAATCACGCTTCTTGCATCTTCGGGTGCCACGATCATTTCGGTGTGGTCGGTGGATAAATGTTTAGCGATCGCGCGCGCGTGTTCTGCTTCGTTGAATTGGGCTTCCGTAAAGCCGATCGAGAACGTCTTGATCGGGCGCACGGACTGCTTTTGCACGAGTGCAACGACGGTCGATGAATCGATACCGCCGGAGAGAAACGCGCCGAGCGGTACATCAGACAGCGACTGACGCTGCACCGATTGCGAGAGTAATCGCTCCAACTCGTCGACCGCGTCGACCTCATTTTGCATGCGGTCGTTTTGCCCGGCGACAACCGCGTCACGCATCGACCAATAGGGTTGCGGCTCTGGAAACTCACCGGATTTGGAGCGCGGTGAAAACACCACAAATGAGCCGGGATCAAGTTTTCTGATGCCTTGCCAAATCGTCCATGGAGCGGGCACGTAAGAATAACGCATAAAGGCCGTCAGCGCATTGCGGTCTATCGAGGTGCTCCAGTGCGGATGTGCCGAGAGCGCCTTCAACTCCGAAGCGAACACAAGATCGTTGCCGACCCAACCATAGAACAACGGCTTTTCGCCGAAGCGATCCCGGCAAAGCGTCAGCGTTTGATCCTTCGTATCCCAGATCGCGAAGGCGAACATCCCGATGAAGCGCGCAAGCGCGCGCTCAATACCCCAGTGACGAACAGCATAAAGCAACGTCTCGGTGTCGGAATGTCCCTTCCAGTTCGGCGCGTCATTTTCAGATTCGAGACGTTTTCTGATATCGAGGTGGTTATAAATCTCGCCATTGAGCGTCACTGTAAACCGACCGCAGTCGCTATGCATCGGCTGCGCGCCGGCAGACGTCAAATCCAGAATCGACAGGCGACGATGTCCGAGCGCGATCCCGGACTGCGCGTTTGTCCAGACGTCTCCGGCGTCGGGTCCGCGATGATGCAAGGTCGCGGTCATCGTGGCTACGATGTCGGAAAGGATTCCTTCATCACCGCCGCCCTGCCGAAGTAAACCTGCTATTCCGCACATCGGACGTTTTTTCTACCAGGATTTGAGATCGACTGAACTCTTTCGCCGTCACGTCTCAGCAACGATAGACCGGCGAACAAACCGAACGATTTCATATCGCCCTGGCTTTGTTGACAGCCAAATAATTGGTCGTGGAGAAAAACTCCTGGCTCTCGGTGTACTGCGTTATTTTTTCCGAACCGAACGGCGTTATTCGATAAATATCGAATGCTTGTTCCTCAAAAAAATACCAGAAGTCTTGAAAGTACGATCTTGTGTCGATGTTGCTGCCCCCAAACTCGAACTGAAGTACGCGTGTCGCTTTTAGCGCTTCACCAAAGCCTTTTAAGACTGCAAACTCGTGTCCTTCAACGTCGATCTTCACAATATCCAATGGCCGCTTTTGAAGTTGCTCCTTCCAGTAATCTTCAAAGCGACTCGTGGTTATGGTTTCGCTCGTATCGAAAGCGATATTGAAATGGTCTAGCCTCCGTTTCGTGAGGCTTGCCAAACCGGAGCCCGGCGCGTTCGAAAACAAAGTGGCGGCGCCGGCGTTCTCAGATAAAGCAACAGGGACAAGATTGATAAGACTGTCATTCTTAAAGCGAACATTCAGCTTTTCGATGTTTGCGGCAGAAGGCTCGAAAGTATGAATTTCCAGATCAGGATTTTTTCTTCTGAGTTGCGTAGTGTAGTTTCCGACATTGCCGCCGATATCGATTGCAAGTTTAGGCTTCTCTTTGAGAAAACTCTGAAGAAGATCGACCTCCTGCTCTATTGTCGCTGCGCCGTATCCTTTTCCCTGCGCATAGGCAGCCACTCGCTCGATAAAATTTAGCGCTTTAAAAAAGGGTTTCGGCGCCGTAAATGCCATTATCATTTCCCGTGCTGACAGCTATCGCGCATTTCATTGACTCTTCCGAGCCAACGGACTCATCACGCGCCGGAACGATATGATAGCCAGGCGCCTGAAGTATTTCAGTACGCTCCAGACGAACACTATCGCGTACTCGCCGTGCGTTATCAGCCTTTGTTTCAGAAGAAAGTTGCGCGCACGTATTTCACCCAGCTGCATGGCGTGCATTCGTCCGCTCAAACCGCCCGCTCCAAAAGGTTGCTTATGCGCTCGCGCGAGAGGTTGGTCCAACAAAACCGACGAGACGCCGGAAAGCACGTTCGCAGCAACGAACACATAGTCTTCACCTGCGTAAGCTTGAGGGAAGCCATATTTTATGGCGTCCCGCTTTATAATGACGGTAGAAATAGAAGCACAATTTGAAAACAGTATCGATTGTCGTTGAATAGGCGAAAGCTTCACTGACTCACTAAACTTCGTCCACGGCGCTCCATTGAAACTTTTCTCATGACCGCTTAGCAACGGTGCATCAGGCTTGAGCATAACAGACATTTGACGTTCCAGCTTTTCTGGGTGCCACTCGTCGTCGGCGTCCAAAAAAGCCACGAACGGCTCGCCGCTCGCAGCGATGCCAGCATTTCGCGCGCCGCCCGGTCCGACGTTTTTTTCCAGAGTGATGAGCTGGATATTTTTCAAGCGCGCCGCCCCGCAGATTTTGTCTGCGTTGCGATCTGAACTGGCGTCGTCGACCACGATGATCTGCGACGGTTTGAGACTTTGATTTTGAATTGAGTCCAAAGCTCGTCGCAGCGCGTCTCCATCGCGATAGGTCGGAACAACCACACTTACGGGCGCAGTGTCGGCGATACTCACTACACCTGTATCCAGCCGGCAGGATAGAGATCGCGCGTGTCGCGAGTTCGCGAACCTTCTGTGGTAAACCAGGCTTTAGGCGCGACGACGATTTTGTGTTGTGATGGATTAAGCCACGCGCCCCACCAGCTAAAAGAACTGTTCGCAATCACGTGATGATGACAACGAGCCATGAGCGCCATGTCTTCCCAAGGTCGCTGAGGATCGCCCTGAAACAACGTGACGCGCGACGGCGAGACGAAATTAAAAATCTGTCTGGCTGAAACAAGATCGTCGGAGAAAACAAACAGGTCGAACGAATGGCCGACGCGGCTTTCCATTTCAGACAGCGCTTTTCGATAATAGTTCTCGCCGAGGACACCGTGCGTCGCCTGAATGGCGGACTGCTCATAGTCGCCGCGACGAACATGAATAGAGATAGGCGCGGCACTACCCGCAATTTTGTTCGCCATCGTCTGCGACACTTCGCCGAGCGGTTCTCGCGGCTGGAAATAGCCTCGTATGCTCTCCGTGATCGATTTGAAATAACGCTCGCTTTGGAAGTAGCCGAATAATTCCGTGCGCGATCCCAAATCGTCAAAAACGCGGTCGAAATGAAAGTAAGGTTCGCTGTAACTGTTGGGAGACGAGCGCAATCTTGGAAACCCAATTTTGGCCAACAATCGATCTACCCGTGCACGCCGCCGCGCTCGAAAAAAGTAGTCGGACGCTGACACTGACGGTTCATCGCGGTCCAATCCCGCTTCAGGCACTTGCAGCCGATCCAACAAAAACGATCGTAGTGGGTACGCGCGGAAGCCACTCAGATCGAATTTCAATTCACATCCATGACGACTGGCGAGAGCCTTGCCAGCGGCATACTGAAACATCTGGTTTCCAAGTCCGCCGAATATCGAGATGGTAATCATGTGCGATAATTTTTTTGTGAGGTCAGTCTTCTACCGTCGAAATTCAAAAAAACCGCAACCATAATCCAGCGTTGGAACATCTGCGGGGTTTACGCGCTCGATGAGTTTTCCGTCATCTCCGACATAAGAAAAATCGCGCAGTGTCAATTCGACAAAATATTCCAAAATCGTCGACGGCGAAAAGACGCGATGCGCATTAAAGCAAATTCGCTCACGACCGATCGGCGTTGAAAGATAGAGCGCTCCACCGCTCGCCACGACGCGCTGAAGTTCCCGTGCTGCGCGCTGCGCACCATCGACGTCCAACGGGTCGCCGTAACGACCAAGCCCAATATGCTCGATCACGTGCAAACACGACACGCTTTGCAAGGACGCATCGTGAAAAGGCAATTCAGTGATGCTCGCTGCAATACAATTTAAGCCGCTTTGACGAACCATCAGCGGTCGATAATCCACGAAGATCGTCGGAACATGAGCCGATAGCACTCCGACCGTCAGCACACTCGATCCGATATCGACGTGCTGAGTTGGCTTCGCCGAAGCAAGCCGCCTCGCCAGCCAATTGCCTTGGTAGAAATAATGCGGGTCGAACGGCGTGGTCGGCAAGCGATCCCAGAGTTGCGGGTACGAATCCGCGAGGCCCATCTGCCAGCCGGCAGCTCGTTTCTGAAGCGCGGACCATTCGACAAAATAACGCGGCAAGAATCGCAGCGACAAAAGCTTGCGCCAATCGATAAACGCGCCTAACCAGCGCTTTGCAAATTGTGCAATCGGGGAATTCAGAACTCGCTCTCCTGTTGATGCCGCTTATGCGCGGCCGTAAGCGGCACAAGGTAAGGTCGTCACATTTGTTCCCGCCAGATCGGTCCGCAGCAACAACGACGACGCGAGACGTGATCTAAAACTCATCGACGCCCGATTGAATCCACCGTAAGCAAATTTCACGGCTTTTGGCCGACGAATCTTTTCAAGCTCCCGGGCCCTCACCTGCATTCGCTCCACTTGATAAGCGGCCGCGCCGGAGACTGATTTCTGCCCGTCATGGCGGCGGAACGCGCTGAATGTCATCGGGACATATTCCGCACGGCCTGCAAGCGCCATGCGAAGGAAGAGGTCGTAATCTGCGGCGTATTTGAGCGACCGATCGATGCCACCGACTTTGTGATAAAGATCGCGACGCCAGAAACATGCATCCTGCAGCGGCGTCCACGTTCCGTAAAGTGTAGCCGCTCGCAGACTAGGTACCCATCCACTGCTGTGCGATATCACGCGACTTTCTTCGTCAATGTGAAAATCATCGCCAAAAATCAGGTCGAGATCATTAGTCATGACCCCACGCGCTGCATCGAACGCCCCCGACAAATAGATATCACCGGCGTTGATCCAGCACAGAATATCGCCGGAAACCTTGCCGAAACCTTTTCCGATCGCATCCGCATATCCGCGGTCAGGCTCGCTCACCCAGCCGCTCAAACGGCTTTCATAGCGGCGAATGATATCGATACTGCCGTCGGTCGAGCCGCCGTCGATGATAAAATATTCGTCACCATCACGAAGATTGGACAATACAGATTTTATCGTGTCCTCGAGGTATTTGCCCATATTGTAGCTCGGCGTCACGACCGAGATCCGCGTGCCAATGACTGCTTGGGAATTGCTCACGTCCAGCAGCGCCGGATGGATTCGAATTCGTCAAAGAAAGCGAAGACGCCATTGATGTAGTCAGCCGGCGTAAATCGCTTGGCACGAACGTGCCCTGCTTCGATGAGATGCGCTCGTAAATCGCTATCGCCATGAAGCTTACGAATGGCGTCGGCAATAGTCGCCGGATCGCCTGGCTCACAAAACAAAACGGCGTCGCCGAGCTGCTCCTCCGCCCCGGGAATTCGCGACGCAATCACGGGACACCCCAGCGCGAACGCTTCGAGTGGCGGCAAGTTTTCCGGTCCGCACCACGAGACATAAGAAAGTGCGAGTGCTTGCCTATATAGAGCGACAAGATCTTTGCGTTCGACAAAGCCCAGTGGATGCACCAGCTCGGATATTCCCTCGCGAGCCGCAATCGCTTCGACAAAAGCGCGATTTCCCTGATCTGATCCCGGCAGCGCGACAGACACCGCCAAACCCTCCCGCTTCAGGTGGGCAATCGCCAATAATAGATTGACGTGATTCTTGTGCGGCCAAAATTGCGCCGGATAAAGCACAAATGGCGTCGTCAAACCCAATCGCTTCGCGACATCAGCGTCGGACGGGTCCAGTGGAGCTTTAGTTGCGTAAGACGGCGTCGGATGCGGCAACGTCAGAATATTTTCAGC
>JBBRGE010000135.1:0-6293 GCA_038241045.1 Hyphomicrobiales bacterium
TTGCCATCATGAACGCAGCCACCACCACCCGACGCATCGCAACACTCCAGTTATGAACGCTTAACCATGTTGGATCATCGCGCGTTAACCTTAACCAATCGTTGTCGCGCAAAAGAAAACGGCGCGAAAACTTCGCGCCGTCTCAAAATTCGTTAAGTCGGGACTTTAGCCCTTGCGGATGAGCGGCGGCAGTTGCGGCGCATAAACCGGTGTCGGCTCAAGCGACCAGCGGACGCCAAGACGAACGTCCTGCGACGTGATGTCCTTAAAATGCATCGGATTGTTGCGGGCGTTGGTGCCGTCATACGCAATGATGTCGCCGCTGATGCCATCACCCAGATTGACGTAGCGGTATGCGAGTTCGACCGTGAAGCTGTTGTTGACCTTGTAGGCCAGACCCGCATGCAGCGCCCAAGCCGCATTCCACTTCGATGCGGAATCGGCGTAGGCCGAGCTTGGACCGCCAGTCGACAAACCTTGATCGGTGAAGCTCGAAATCGTGTTGCGCGTGCCGCCGATGCCGGCACCGACGAACGGCGTGACGCACCACCACGTTCCTAAGTCCGCATAGGCGTTGGCAAGGAACAGCCATTCGGATTTGCTTCCGCCATAGGTGTCGGCGCCATTGGCAACACCATTGAAGGAAACGAGATCAACGCCGTGAAAATTGGATTTACCGCGGTATTCGCCGGTGAAGTCCGCGCGAAACCAGTTGTTGAACTGATAACCGGCGCCGAGACCGAAGATGCCTGCGGTGTCGAAGCCGAGCCCCTTGTTCACAACCGAAACGCCGGGATCGTGATAAAGCAAGTTGTCGAGACTCTTCACTTGCTGGTTGCTGAATCCGATATCGCCGCGCAGATACCATCCGCCGAAAGCCTCGATCGGAGGCGGCGGCGGCGAATAAAGCGGAGGCGGCGGCATGATGGATGCCATGTCGGCGGCAAGCGCAGCCGAGGAAATCAGCGATGCCGCGCCGGCGGCGATCAGGTATTTTACGCTACGCATTGGATAGTCCTCTCGTCCGGTGAGGCAGACGACGCAAAGGCCTCACTCACAAAACTCACAAGAGGAAGATGGCACCAAATGTTTAAGCGGCACTTAACCCTAATTCTTAACCGTGCTTTTTAATCTGCGTTAACGTTTGCGGCGCGCGGAAAACGCGTCACAATCGTAAATAAAATGTTGAGAGAAAGTTTTGCGATTTGAAGGATCAAACTGCGCGCGCGAACGGTGCGATTAATTCGCCGCGCGTTTCATCTTCGGCAGAAAGATCGCGAGCAAACCAATGGCCGGAAGAAACGCGCAGACCTGATAGACGAAGTCGATGCCCTTCAAATCCGCGATCTGGCCCAGCACCGCCGCGCCGACGCCGCCGATGCCGAAGGTGAATCCGAAAAACAAACCCGAGATCATGCCGAGGCGATGCGGCACCAATTCCTGCGCGTAAACCACAATGGCGGGGAATGCCGACGACATGATGAAGCCGATGAAAACACTTAGCACCGCGCTCCAGAACAGGTCGGCATGCGGCAGCGCGATCGTGAAAGGCAGTGCGCCTAGGATTGAAAGCCAGATCACATATTTGCGGCCAAACCTGTCGCCGAGCGGTCCGCCGAAGAAAACACCCGCCGCATTCGCGCCGAGAAAGATGAACAGATAAAGCTGCGCCGCCTGCGTCGACACGCTGAATTTGTGGATGAGATAGAAGGTGTAATAGCTGCCGATGCTCGCCATATAGAAGGCCTTGGAGAACACCATCATCACCAGAATGGTCAGCGCGAAGAACGTGACGCCGCGCGGCAGCGTGGACGCATCAGCGGCGGCCTTCGCGGCCTTGCGGGTCACGATGCGCGGTTTGTACCAGCGGCCGATCTGCCAAAGAATGACGATGGCGAGTGCCGCCACCAGCGAGAACCACGCGATGCTGCCCTGCCCCAGCGGCACGACGATCAGTGCCGCCAATAACGGTCCAATCGCCGAGCCGAAATTGCCGCCGATCTGAAATACCGATTGGGCAAAACCGAAACGCCCGCCCGACGCAAGCCGCGCGATGCGCGAGGATTCCGGATGGAAGATCGCCGAGCCCGTGCCGACCAATGCGGCCGCGACGAGAATGAGCGCATAGTGATGCGCGGCGGAAAGCAGGATCAGTCCCGCGAATGTGAAGAACATTCCGAACGCCAATGAGAACGGGCGCGGATTGCGGTCGGTGTAGAGTCCCACGATCGGCTGCAGCAGCGACGACGTGAACATGAACGCCATCGTGATGAGACCGATCTGGCCGAAATCGAGCGCGTAGTTCGCTTTCAGAATGGGATATATCGACGGGATCAGCGACTGCATCAGGTCGTTGAGGAAATGCGAAAAGCTCACAGCACCGAGCACCGCAAACGCCGGCTTCACGGAGGCTTTCGCCGCGGCCGCATCGACGACGACTGGCGCGACCAGCGTTTCTTCGGTGACGATGACGTTCTTGTTCACGATGAATTCCCGGCCGGGAGAATTTCAAATGCGCACATCAATTACGGTTTTTGCCGCCAAGCGACCAGCCGCAATTCACCATGGCAGCGTTGCCGGATTGCTCAGGCTGCTGCGGCAAGTCCAAGCGCGGAAACAATCAGATCGACGGCTTCTTCGACAACCACGCGATCGACGCCCTCGGCCATCACGCGGATAACGGACTCGGTGCCGCTTGAACGCACCAGCAGGCGACCGTTGCCGTTCAAGTGCTTTTCAGCGGCAGTAATCGCGGATTGGACCTTCGGATTGTCGAGCGGCTTGCCGGCACCGTAGCGCACGTTCTTCAGGATTTGCGGCAGCGGCTCGAACCGGTGACAGACCTCAGAGACCGGACGACCAAGCTTCTTCACCACTGCAAGAACCTGCAACGCGGCGACAAAACCATCGCCCGTGGTAGCGAAGTCCGACATGATGATGTGGCCCGAGGGTTCGCCGCCAAGATTGTAGCCATGCTTGAGCATCTGTTCGAGCACGTAGCGATCGCCGACCGGCGTCCGCACCAGTTCGATGCCCTGCGCATGCAGATAGCGCTCAAGCCCGAGATTTGACATCACGGTGGCAACGATGCCGGGTTTGGCGAGGCGTCCGTCATCCTTCCAGCTTTGCGCGATCACAGCCAGCAGTTGATCGCCATCGACCACATGTCCGCGCTCATCCACAATGATGAGACGATCCGCATCGCCATCGAGCGCGATACCGATGTCGGCCCGCATTTCGCGCACCTTGCGCACCAGCGCTTCAGGCGATGTCGATCCGCAATCTTTATTGATGTTGAAACCGTCCGGTTCGACGCCGATGGCAATCACGTCCGCGCCCAGTTCCCACAACGCTTCGGGCACCACTTTGTAAGCTGCACCGTGTGCACAATCCACCACGACGCGCAGCCCGTCGAGGGACAGATCGCGCGGCAGCGTGCGCTTGGCGAATTCGATGTAGCGATCATGGACGCCGTCGATGCGGCGGGCGCGACCGAGACTGGCGCTTTGCGCAAGCCGCTTGTCGAGATTGTCGTCCATCAATTGTTCGATTCTCATCTCGACATCGTCGGAAAGCTTAAAGCCTTCCGGCCCGAACAGCTTGATGCCGTTGTCGTCGAACAGATTATGCGAGGCCGAAATCATCACTCCTAAATCTGCGCGCATCGATTTGGTCAGCATCGCGACAGCTGGCGTCGGCATCGGGCCGAGCAGCAGCACATCCATGCCGACGGAAGTGAATCCTGCCACCAGAGCATTCTCGATCATGTAACCGGAGAGCCGCGTGTCCTTGCCGATCACCACGCGGTGGCGATGATCGCCCCGCACGAATGCGAGGCCTGCTGCCTGGCCGACTTTTAGCGCCAGCTCAGGAGTAATCAGTCCGTTGGCGCGGCAGCGAATGACGTCGGTGCCGAAATATTTGCGAGCCATGAATTCCCCTGCTTCACCCGGCGTCGTTGCGGCCTCGGTGAGCGCCCCATTGTAGCGTGGGGCTTGTTATAATGCGTCAGGGGTGTGCGTTCCTTCAAAAAATATGATGAATCATTACCGCCGGGCCAAAGTACCGGTGGGGTGTAACTTGCTGAAATTTAAGGCCTTCGGCGGCTCAGCCTTTGCGCTTGATGTCCTGATCGTGCTTGGACGGCGCGGGCTGGGTGAGATTCACCGGATCGGAGCCCGGAAACGAGTCCTCGAGACCCTTCTCAAGGGCATCATCGAGCTTCTTCTTTTCCAGGTCTTTCGGCTTGTTCTCGTTGTTCGCTTTGGTGTCTGCGTCGGCCATCCTGCCCTCCTGTGTTGAATTCAGAAAGATAACGTCTAGGGAAGAAGCCTGTTCCCGGCCCGTTCGTATCGGCCTTCTGTTTGCGGACGCCTCTGGCATGATAGATGATGTCTTCAAGAAACAAGCAATAAGCCTTCGGGGAAACGCCATGTTGAAGAACATCACCTGCATTGAGGACCTGCGGCAGCTGCATATGCGCAAGGTGCCAAAAGCGTTCTTCGACTATGCGGATCGCGGCTCTTATGCCGAAGAAACATTGCGCGCCAACCGCAGCGACATGGAGAAACTGAAATTCCGCCAGCGCATCCTGGTCGATATTTCGAACCGCAGCCTTGAGACCAAAATTCTCGGCGAGAAAGCGGCGATGCCGCTCATTCTTGCGCCGATCGGTCTCACGGGAATGCAGCACGGCGACGGTGAAATTCACGCCGCCCGAGCAGCGCAGGCGATGGGCATCCCGTACACGCTCTCGACCATGTCGATCTGCTCGATCGAGGACGTGGCTGCGAGCGTCGACAAACCGTTCTGGTTTCAGCTTTACGTCATGAAGGATCGCGGCTTCGTCAAGGCGTTGATCGAGCGCGCGATCGCCGCGAAATGCAGCGCGCTTGTCCTCACTGTCGATCTGCAAGTGATCGGACAACGCCACGCCGATATCAAGAACGGCATGACGGTGCCGCCACAATGGTCGCTCGGCAAGGTGTTCGATTTCGCCACCAAGCCCGGCTGGGTGTCGGGCGTGCTGCGCGGCAAGCACCGTACCTTCGGCAACCTCGCCGGACACTTGAAGATGGAAAGCGACATCAACTCGCTCGGTGTGTGGATCGCATCGCAGTTCGATGCCTCGCTGAACTGGAAGGATGTCGAGTGGATTCGCTCGATATGGCCAGGCAAGCTCGTCATCAAAGGCATTCTCGATATAGCGGACGCGCGCGAAGCAGTGAAAACGGGAGCAGAGGCGCTGGTTGTCTCCAACCACGGTGGACGACAGCTCGACGGTGCGCCGTCATCGATCTCTGTGTTGCCGGAGATCGTCCAAGATGTTGGCTCGCAAACCGAAATCATTTTCGACGGCGGCATCCGCTCCGGTCAGGACGTAATGCGCGCGCTGGCACTCGGCGCGAAGTCCTGCATGATCGGGCGGGCTTACATCCACGGACTCGGCGCAGGCGGACAGGAAGGCGTCGAGACCGCGCTCGATGTGATCGGCAAGGAGTTGAGCGTCACCATGGGCCTCACCGGCGTCAATCGGATCGAGGACATCGACCGCCGCGTGCTGACCGATTACATGCAGACCAACGCCGTCAGCAGCCCGCGGAATTGACGTTGCGTCATTGCGAGCCAACGGGTCGGCGCAAAGCGCCGCCCGATGACAGGCTCCGCGAAGCAATCCAGAGCAACAAACAAGAACTGGATTGCTTCGTCGCTTCGCTTCTCGCAATGACGATATATTTTACATCTTCAGCAAATCCGCCTCGACCAGCTCGCGCAGTTCAGGCGTGACGGTGGGCCGCTTGCCGAACCACAATTCAAACCCGCGAACCGCCTGATGCAACAACATGCCGAGACCGTCGGCGGTTTTCAGCTTGCGCGCGTGCGCTGCCATCAACAGCGGCGTCTCGAGCGGCACGTAAACCAGATCGGTGACGGCGGCTGTTTCCGGAAGCAAATCCAGATTCACATCCAGCGGCGGTTGACCCTTCATGCCGAGCGACGTGGTGTTGACCAGCAGCCCCGCGCGCGGCAACACGCCGCCGATTTTATCCCATGCCACCGGCTGAACCTTCTTGCCGAACTGCGCCGCCAGCATTTCGGCGCGTGCCGACGTTCGATTGGCGAGATGCACGCGCGTGATGCCGCGCTCCATCAATCCGAACACGACCGCGCGCGCCGACCCGCCTGCGCCCAGCACCAGCACGTCTTCGGTCTTGTCCCAGCCCGGCGCGCTCAAATCGAGATTGCCGATGAAGCCTTCGACATCGGTGTTGGTCGAGCGCAACGCGCCGCCG
>JBBRGE010000136.1:0-6282 GCA_038241045.1 Hyphomicrobiales bacterium
CGAAAAATCTCATCGTCGTGACCAATGGCGGGCTGGGAGTGCTGCCGCTGTCGCTGTTGCCGACGGCAGCCGCCGATATCAAATCGAACGACGATCCATTGTTCGCAAGCTATCGCAATGTGCCGTGGCTTGCGCGCACGCATGCGGTGACGCTGGTGCCGTCGTCGTCGGCGTTGCAGACGTTGCGCAAATTGCCGCCCGGCAAACCGTCGCGCGAGGCGCTGATCGCGTTCGGCGATCCGTATTTCAGTCAGCAGCAGGCCACCGAAGCCGCAAGCGACGATGCGCCGGTAAAGGTGGCGGATGCCTCCGGGGCAAACACCACGCGCGGCGTTCCGCTCAAGCGGCGTAACTCGCCGCAACTCGACAAGGCCGACAGCGCGAACTTGTCGATGCTGCCGCGGCTCCCGGATACGTCGTCGGAATTGAAGTCGATCGCGGTGGCGCTGCAGGCCGATCCCTCGAAGGTTCTCAATCTCGGCAAGGACGCCAACGAGCAAAGAGTAAAATCCATGGACCTTTCCGGCTTCAAGGTGATCGCGTTTGCGACGCATGGACTGGTGCCTGGCGAACTCGACGGCCTGACGCAGCCGGCGCTGGCGCTGTCAGCGCCCGGTCTGTCGGATTCCGACGGCGACGGTTTGCTCACGATGGAGGAAATCCTCACGCTGAAACTCGACGCCGACTGGGTCGTGCTGTCGGCGTGCAACACCGGCGCTGGAGCGGGGGCGGGTGCCGAGGCGGCGTCGGGTCTGGGCCGCGCGTTCTTCTATGCCGGGACGCGGGCCTTGCTCGTCACCAACTGGTCGGTGCATTCGCAGTCGGCGCGTGAACTCGTCACAGATTTGTTCAAGCGGCAGGCGGACGATCCGAAACTGACGCGGGGCGAGGCACTGCGGCAGGCGATGATGGCGCTCGCTGACGGCCCCGGATATCTCAATTCCGACGGCAAAACCGAGTTTGCCTATGCGCATCCGCTGTTCTGGGCGCCCTATTCGATCATCGGGGATGGCGGCGGTCGCTGAACCAAGGACATATATTCGGCGACCAACAGCGTGTTATAAGAATAGAAATTGCGAGGCAGGGAGACTCAACCATGCGGAATTCTCGGATTGTCCTCGGTGGCTTGGCGCTTTGCGCGGTTGCTTTCGGCTCACCCGTGACGAGCGCGAGTGCCGGTGAAGTTCTCATCACGCCGCAGGAGGCGCAGCTTCCCGTCGCGAAGGGTGCTTTCGGAGTGGCGACGCGCGGCATCACCCGCGGCCCCAAGATCGCTGTGGTCTCGACGCCTGATGGTTTGAAATCGCCAATTCGATTGCAGATGAATTTCGAATCCTTCGGCGGGGCCACGATCGATACCAACACGCTGAAGGTGACTTATTTGAAGGATCCGAACGTCGATCTGACCAGTCGCGTCAAGCCGTTCGTCAAGCCGAACGGAATCGACATGCCGGATGCGATCCTGCCGCCCGGCGATCATACTTTGCGCGTGGACGTGAAGGACTCCGACGGACGCGTTGCGACATCCAGCATCGTTCTCAAGATCGTGCCCTGAGCGTCTTCGCGAGGACGACGGCGATGTCGATGGAATGTCCCTATTGCGCGCAGCCCAATGCCGATCACGCGATCGCCTGCAATTCGTGCTGTCGCGATATCACCGTGCCGGTCTCGCTGCTGGCTGAGCGCGACGCGCTGATCCGCAAGCGCGAAGCGGTTCGTGAGGAATTGTCGCGCGCCAAGGCCGAGCTTGAGCGGTTCAAGTTTCGCAAGGCGCGGATCGCTACGGCGAGCAGCTAGCATGCGCGCTGAAAGTGCTATGGTCGTCTGATGGAGTGCCCGTTCTGCGCCGAGCGCGTCAAGGATGAGGCGCTGGCCTGTAAGCACTGTTCGCGCGACCTGCGCGTGGTGCGGCCGGTGGTCCTCGAAGTCGAGGAAATCGTCGTCGAACTCGACAAGCTCCGTCGCGAACTCGATTACGTCACCGCGAAGCTTTACCGCAGGCAGCATCCGCTACGATATTTTGCGGTTCACAGCATCGCCTACATTCTCATTCCGTCCGCACTATTGGTCGCCGCTCACATCGTGCTGACGATCGTGTTTCCTAATCTGTCGGCGCTCTATCTGCGTCTGGCATCGGTTCTCATACCTCTGCCGTTCGGACTTGCGATCAACGCCATCCAGAAAGTCGGCTTGCGCGGCTCGATTGTCGTGGGCCTTCTCACCGGGATGCTGAGCGTGCTGTGCATGCTCACAGTCACCGGCTTCAACGATCACGTTCCAATTCTGCCGCAGAGCTGGTTCGATTGGCGCGAAGTGATCGAATATGTTCTGAGCATCGCGCTTGCGTTCGTCACAGGCGACATCATCGGCATTCTGATTTTCCAGGTTCTGCCCTCGCAGATGGCGATCGGCGGCAAGCCCAATCCAATGGCCTACAGGATCGCCCGGATGCTGGGACAGCATGTTGGCGAGGAACAATTGCGCCGCCGCGCGCGCATCATTCAGGATTTGATGCGCACCGCTGGCCCCATCGCGGGCATTCTGGCGACCGCCATCGGATCGATTTACGCCGGCCTCAAGGGAATCCTGGGGACATAATCGTGCCTTCGGCAATTATTTGCCGGAGTTCCGATATCCGCACGACGCGTGTCATTCGCGCAACGCTGCGTTGAAATCGGCCCCGGAAGCTCGCGAAACCGTGGCAAATCACGTTAGGATCACAGTGTTGGGCAAGAGTTTTGAGAATCTGGGATTAGCGAATTCTTGATCATCGGCTGGCACCATGGTTGGCTAGACAAGTGCGCTATGATGCTGAGGATTCGAAGAAGCCGCGATTCGCGCGGCAACTGAAGTGCCGGGTCTTTTTGGTACGGATTTTGCTCTTATCTACATGCCTCAACCGGCATGTGCCGGGATAGGGCAGTCCACGCGAAGATCGGGCTGCGGACGGAGACAAGTATGAGCAAAGTCGGTACGAGCGATTCAAAAAACACCCTCTATTGCTCGTTCTGCGGGAAAAGCCAGCACGAAGTCCGCAAGCTGATTGGGGGACCGACTGTCTTTATCTGCGATGAGTGCGTCGAACTGTGCATGGACATCATCCGTGAGGAAAACAAATCCTCGCTGGTGAAGTCGCGCGACGGGATTCCGACGCCGAAGGAAATCTGCAAGGTTCTGGACGACTACGTGATCGGTCAGCAGCACGCCAAAAAGGTGCTCTCGGTCGCGGTTCACAACCATTACAAGCGGCTCAATCACCAGACGAAACACAACGACGTTGAGCTTGCGAAGTCGAACATCCTGCTGATCGGCCCAACGGGCTCGGGCAAGACGCTGCTGGCGCAAACGCTGGCGCGGATTCTCGACGTGCCGTTCACGATGGCGGATGCGACGACGCTCACCGAAGCCGGTTACGTCGGCGAGGACGTCGAGAACATCATTTTGAAGTTGTTGCAGTCGGCCGACTACAATGTCGAGCGGGCACAACGCGGCATCGTCTATATCGACGAAATCGACAAAATCTCGCGCAAGTCCGACAACCCCTCGATCACCCGCGACGTATCGGGCGAGGGCGTGCAGCAGGCGTTGCTCAAGATCATGGAAGGCACGGTTGCGTCGGTTCCGCCGCAGGGCGGACGCAAGCATCCGCAGCAGGAGTTCCTGCAGGTCGATACCACCAACATTCTTTTCATCTGCGGTGGTGCGTTCTCCGGACTCGAGAAGATCATCTCGGCGCGTGGACGCTCCACGTCGATCGGTTTCGCCGCACAGGTTCTCGCGCCGGAAGATCGCCGCACCGGCGAAATCTTCCGCGAAGTCGAGCCCGAGGATTTGCTCAAGTACGGCCTCATTCCCGAGTTCGTCGGACGTCTGCCCGTCGTGGCGACGCTTGAAGATCTCGATGAAGCCTCGCTGAAGAAGATTCTCACCGATCCGAAGAACGCGCTGGTGAAACAGTATCAGCGGCTGTTTGAGATGGAGAACATCGAACTGACGTTCGCGGACGAAGCGCTGGGCGCGGTTGCGCGCAGGGCCATCGAGCGCAAAACTGGTGCGCGCGGTCTGCGATCGATCCTTGAGAGCATTTTGCTCGAGACGATGTTCGATCTTCCGGGTCTGGAAGGCGTCGAGGAAGTCGTCATCTCGCGCGAAGTCGTGGAGAACACAGCGCGCCCGCTTTATATCTACGCGGATCGTGCTGCGACCGAGACGAGCGCCAGCGCTTAAAGAGCAAAATGGTTGTCATGGCCGGACGTGTTCCGGCCATCCCGACTCTCGAGCCACAGTTTCCAACGTATCGAAATCACCGGGACGCGCCCAGTGATGACACAGAGGCGGTTGGAACTGCGAGTTCAGCCATAATTACGCCGCCGGATCGCTCCGGCGGCGTTTGTTTTGCCGGTTCCGTGCGCAGCTTTTATGCCCAAAACACGAGCGTTTTCCGCTCACTTGACACCCCCTTGGCCCATAGCCACCTAATGGTGTGCCGCGACATAGAGTCGTTTTGAGATTCGCGGCAGACCACCCGGACAGGTGAGAGATCGCGGTGCGATTTCCGGCTCAAAAGAGCCCTCATTGGTCCGGTACACTCGGCACCTTGCGAAGGCTGCGCCCGTAAGGCGGGCTGCGTGCAAGGGGGCACAACAAAGGGATCATGGGCATGCCTGCCTCAAAGCCTCGTCCGACCATCGTTGCCGGCGAAAGCCACACCTATCCGGTATTGCCGCTTCGCGACATCGTCGTCTTCCCGCACATGATCGTGCCGCTGTTCGTCGGCCGCGAGAAGTCGATCAAGGCGCTCGAAGAGGTGATGAAAAACGATGCGCTGATTTTCCTCGCGACGCAAAAGAATGCGTCCGACGACGATCCGGCACCCGATTCCATTTACGAGATCGGCACGCTCGCCAGCGTGTTGCAGCTTTTGAAGCTCCCTGACGGCACCGTAAAGGTGCTGGTGGAGGGTCTTGAGCGAGCGAAAGTCGGCAAGTATTCCGACCGCGCCGAATTTTTCGAGGCAACCGCAACCGCACTTGCCGATGTCGATGCCACCAGCGTCGAGGCGGAAGCGCTGTCGCGTTCGGTCGTCTCCGACTTCGAATCTTACGTGAAGCTCAACAAGAAGATCTCCGCCGAGGTCGTCGGCGTGGTGCAGCAGATCACGGATTTTGCCAAGCTCTCGGACACAGTGGCGTCGCATCTGGCGGTCAAGATTTCCGACCGTCAGGCCATTTTGGAAACACTGTCCGTCTCCCAACGCCTCGAGAAGGTGATGGGCATGATGGAGTCTGAGATCTCGGTGCTGCAGGTCGAGAAGAAAATCCGCTCGCGCGTCAAGCGCCAAATGGAGAAGACCCAGCGCGAATATTACCTCAACGAGCAGATGAAGGCGATCCAGAAGGAACTCGGCGACGACGAAGGTCGCGACGAGTTGGCCGATCTGGAAGAGAAGATTGCCAAAACGAAGCTTTCAAAGGAAGCCCGCGAGAAGGCGACGCACGAGTTGAAGAAGCTGCGGCAGATGTCTCCGATGTCTGCCGAGGCAACCGTCGTGCGCAACTATCTCGACTGGTTGCTGTCGATTCCATGGGGCAAGAAGTCCAAGGTCAAGAAGGACCTCGTCGCCGCGCAGACGACGCTCGATGACGATCACTACGGGCTTGAGAAGGTCAAAGACCGCATCGTCGAGTATCTCGCGGTGCAAAGCCGCGCCAACAAGCTGACCGGACCGATCCTGTGCCTCGTCGGACCTCCCGGCGTGGGTAAAACCTCGCTCGGCAAGTCGATTGCGAAAGCAACCGGACGTGAGTTCGTGCGCGTGTCGCTTGGCGGCGTGCGGGATGAGGCGGAAATCCGCGGTCATCGCCGCACGTACATCGGCTCGATGCCCGGCAAGATCATCCAGTCGATGCGCAAGGCGAAGACTGCGAACCCGCTGTTTCTGCTCGACGAGATCGACAAGATGGGCGCGGATTTCCGTGGTGATCCGTCGTCGGCGCTACTCGAGGTCTTGGACCCCGAACAGAACGCGACATTTGCCGATCATTATCTTGAGGTGGACTACGATCTGTCGAACGTGATGTTCATCACGACCGCGAATACGCTCAATATTCCCGGCCCTCTGATGGACCGCATGGAGATCATCCGTATCGCCGGCTACACCGAAAACGAGAAGGTCGAGATCGCCCGCAAGCATCTCATCCCGAACACGATCACCAAGCACGGCCTGAACTCGAAGGAATGGTCGATCGACGACGAGGCGCTGTCGTTCCTGATCCGCCGCTA
>JBBRGE010000137.1:0-6258 GCA_038241045.1 Hyphomicrobiales bacterium
GATGCCTGGGCCACCGCAGACGATCAGGTGATGCGCCGAATCGCCCAGGCCGGGCTCGGCGGCGTCTCCAGCATGATCTCCGGTACAGCGCCCGCGCAGGACGCACCTGTTCCCGAGGCCCCGCGAAGCGGACCTGCGGTCGCGTCAAACGACGAGAATCCTGCGGAATCCAGCTCCGATAAAATCGCCGCTGTGGCCTTCAGCGCACATTAAGCACGCGCCACGCACGAGACGGCCGCGAAAGCCCTGTTTTTGCAGGAAAACGGCAGGCTTTGTATTGCCAGCCGCGCTCCGTCCTTGCTAGACCCTCGCGCGTGCGAAAGCGCTACTAACACCCGTTTCTGAAGGCCGATGATATGTTGAAGAGCGTATCCCCCGCATCAAAGGGAGAGGCTGCGATTTCGGCGAAAAACGGCTCCATCAAACTCGTGGCAGGCAACGCCAATCCGGAATTGGCGGCAGGCATTTCGTCGTGGCTCGATATGCCGATGACGAAAGCCAGCGTGCGGCGCTTTGCCGACAACGAAATCTTCGTCGAGGTGATGGAGAACGTTCGCGGCTCCGATGTGTTCATCATCCAGTCGACCTCGTATCCCGCCAACGACCAGTTGATGGAATTGCTGATTATCACCGACGCCCTGCGCCGCGCCTCTGCGCGCCGCATCACCGCCGTGATCCCGTATTTTGGCTATGCAAGACAGGACCGCAAAGCCGGCTCGCGCTCGCCGATTTCCGCCCAGCTGGTCGCCAACCTGATAACGCATGCGGGTGCGGATCGCGTCATGACGCTCGACCTGCATGCAGCGCAGATTCAGGGGTTCTTCGATATCCCGACCGACAACCTGTTCGCCTCGCCCGTGATGGTGAAGGACATCAAGGAAAAGTTCGATCTCGCCAAGGTGATGGTGGTGTCGCCGGATGTCGGCGGCGTGGTTCGCGCGCGCGGCCTTGCCAAGCGCATCAACGCGCCGCTCGCCATCATCGACAAACGCCGCGAACGCGCCGGTGAATCAGAAGTGATGAACGTGATCGGCGATGTCGCCGGCTACACCTGCATCCTAGTCGACGATATCGTGGATTCCGGCGGCACGCTGGTGAACGCCGCCGACGCGCTGCTCGCCAACGGCGCCAAGGACGTTTACGCCTACATCACGCACGGCGTGCTATCCGGTGGCGCGGTGCCGCGCATCACCGGCTCGCGGTTGAAGGAACTTGTCATCACCGACTCGATCCAGCCGACCGAGGCGATGCGCAAGGCGAACAATATCCGCGTGCTGTCGATCGCATCCCTGATCGGCGACGCCATCGGCCGCACGGCGTCCGAAGAGTCGGTGTCGAGCCTGTTCGACTGATCCACTCGTAATTTTCAGACTCTTTTCCCGCGAAATTTTGCGCCGCGACTCGCAGCCCGCGAATCCGATTCCGTTTTGTTCTCGCCTTGCTCGCGGCTTCGCTGGCATACCGCCATCCTAAGCCCATGCGCTGACTCACGAATTGCATTCGTTAACGCCGCGAATCCTCGACTCGCGCTTAGCTGTTGATGAATCAGCTATTTGCCCCATCACCTGTGGACGGGATTCAGCGCGGCGTTGCGCGAGTTGCGCAAATCACCGATCAATCTGAGCACGCTAGTTGGCGATACCGCGTTTGGTTCAGCGTTCCCATCCACACATCACAGAGGCAAACGCAGCATGTCCCATTTGGACATCATTACGGATTCGCGGACCAACCCGCTGGGCGTCGTCGAGGAGATCGCAGCGTCGCACGACTGGTCGTTCGAGCGCTCCGGCGACGACGAAGTGACGATACTGACTCGCGGCCAGTGGACCGACTATCAGCTGTCCTTCACCTGGATGAGCGAGATCGACGCGCTGCATCTGGCCTGCGCCTTCGACATGAAGGTGCCCGAAGCGCGGCGCGAGGAAGTGCGCCGCCTGATCGCCGCCATCAACGAGCAATTATGGGTCGGGCATTTTGACCTGTGGACCGCGACCGGCTCGGTGATGCTGCGCCAGGCGCTGATCCTGCCTGACGGCCTGACTGCATCGCCGGCGCAATGCGAATTGATGCTGGAGGGCGCGCTCTGCGCTTGCGAGCGCTATTACCCGGCACTCCAATTCGTAGTGTGGGCCGGAAAATCCGCCGCGGAGGCCATGAGCGCCGCGATGTTCGACACTGCCGGCGAGGCGTAACGGCGAAAGGCTTCACCGTGAGCAATCCTGTGAGCCGTCCCAACATCGTCGTTCTGGAAACATTCGGCGGCGACGACCGCAAGGTCATCAGCGACACATTGACGATCTATAACGAAAAAGCCGCCGGCCCTTCAGGTTTGCAGCCGCTGGTCATTTCAATTCAGGATCCGAAAACTGGAGAGAAGCTCGGCGGATTGCTAGGACGCACGATTTACGGCTGGCTGGTGATCGAACTGGTCGGCGTGCCGGAAAAATATCGCGGCCAGAATATCGGGACCGAAATCGTAAACCAGGCCGAAGCCATCGCACGCAAGCGCGGCTGCAAGGGCGCGTGGGTCGATACCTATGCGTTTCAGGCACCCGGCTTTTACGAGAAGCTCGGCTTTACGAGGTTCGGCACCATCGAAGGCCATCCTCCGGGATCGAGCCGCGTGTTCCTGAAGAAGCATTTCAACTGAACCCAAACGCTCACATCGCTTGATGCTGCGGGCGCGATCATGCGAAAACACCGGGTATGAGTAACCAAACGCAATCGCTTCAATCTATTTCCGGCACCATCCTTCTCGCGGGCGCGGGAAAGATGGGCGGCGCAATGCTGTCCGGCTGGCTGTCGCAAGGCCTCGACGCCAAACGCGTCGTTGTCATCGAACCGCATCCCTCCGACGAGACGCGCGGCTTCGCGGCCAAAGGTGTGAAGCTCTATCCAGCGGCGAAAGACATCGGTGCGATCGAAGTGCTGGTCGTCGCCGTCAAGCCGCAAATGTTTAGCGAGGCAGGCCCGCAACTGAAATCGCTTGTCGGCACAAAGACACTTGTGGTGTCGATCATGGCGGGCACGACGCTCGCTGTGCTGAAGGAAATCTGCGGCGGCGTCGCGGTGCGCGCGATGCCGAACACAGCCGCTGCCATCGGGCGCGGCATTACTGTGGCTGTCGCCGGGACAGGTGTCGCGAAGCAGCAGCGCGATGTAGCCGACGCGCTGTTGCGCGCAACGGGCTCCGTCGAGTGGATCGAGGATGAGTCCTTGATGGATGCGGTCACGGCCGTGTCGGGCTCGGGACCGGCTTACATCTTTCTTTTGGCCGAAGAACTAGCGCGCGCGGGTGTCGCGGCTGGTCTCCCCGAAGCGCTCGCGACAAAGCTCGCTCGTGAAACAGTTTCAGGTTCTGGTGAGTTGTTGCGGCGTTCGGATTTGACCAGCGCGACGCTGCGCGAAAATGTCACCTCACCCGGCGGTACCACGGCGGCAGCGCTCGGTGTGCTGATGGGCGATGGTGGATTTCAGTCGCTGCTGACACGCGCGGTTGCGGCGGCCACGAAACGGTCGCAAGAACTTTCTAAATAGGAATTGTCCAAGTAATGTTGCGAGGCAGGAGTCCGTCATGCTCGATAAAACAAAATCCATGAACGTCGACGATCTCGTCGCCATCGACATCCACACGCATGCGGAAGAACCTTGCGGCACGCATGGCGACGACGGCTACGATGAATTTCAGGCGCAGATGGCGGAGTATTTCAAATCGCCGCACAAGCATCCGCCGACCGTTCCGGAGACCGCCGCTTATTACCGCTCCAAGAAAATCGCAGCCGTGATTTTTCCCGTAGACGCCGAACGCGAAACCGGTTTCCGCCGTTACAACAATTACGAGATGGCGGAACTGGCGGCGGCGAATTCCGACGTGCTGATTCCATTCGCGAGTATCGACCCCGCAAAGGGTAAACTGGGCGCACGCGAGGCGCGCACGCTCATTGCTGACTACGGCATCAAGGGTTTCAAATTTCATCCCACCATGCAGGGTTTCTATCCCAACGACCGTATGGCCTATCCGCTCTATGAAGCGATCAACGAAGCCGGCGCGATAGCGCTGTTTCACACCGGACAAACAGGTGTTGGCTCCGGCATGCGCGGCGGCACCGGCATGCGGCTGAAATATTCCAACCCGATGTATATCGACGACGTCGCGGTGGATTTTCCTGACATGAAAATCATTCTCGCGCATCCATCTTTCCCATGGCAGGAAGAAGCGCTGTCGGTCGCGACCCACAAGCCAAACGTCTATATCGACCTCTCCGGCTGGTCGCCAAAATATTTCCCGCCGATTTTGGTGCGCTACGTCAACACGATATTGCAGGACAAAATTTTGTTCGGTTCAGACTGGCCGGTCATTACGCCGGATCGCTGGCTGTCGGATTTCTCGAAGCTTGAGATCCGCGATGAAGTTCGCCCAAAGGTACTGAAGGCGAATGCGCGCAAGCTGCTGAATATCTGAGACAGCCTGATGAGCGTCGAATCCGTCCGCTCGTTTTTCGCGGTCCATGCGCCGGAGATCGAAGTCATCGAGTCCGACAAGAGTTCGGCGACAGTTGCGCTTGCCGCCGAAGCTTTCGGTGTCACGCCTGCGGAGATCGCCAAGACGCTGTCGCTTCGCGTTGGCGATAAAATTATCCTTGTCGTGACATGCGGCACCGCGCGGCTCGACAACAAGAAGGCGCGCGCTGTATTCGGCGGTAAGCCGCGAATGCTCAACGCCGAGGAAGCGCTGGACGCTACGGGTCACCCGGTCGGCGGGATTTGTCCATTCGGATTGAAGACACAGCTTCCGGTTTACTGCGATGTGTCGATCAAGAATTTCGCAGAGGTCGTGCCTGCCGCTGGATCGCAAAACAGCGCAGTGCGAATTTCGCCCGCACGCATGGCGGAATTGATTTACGCCCAATGGGTCGATGTCTGCGGCGTGGCACCGTGAATACCGGTGACAAGAACGATGACGACCCGATGCGCTTCGCGCGCAACTGGCTGACGTTCGACGAGGCCCGTCCGACGCGGCCACGGCTGCTGCGAAACTTCATCATCGTCGTCGCGATGTGTTTCGCAGTCGCCGCGCTGCTTTTAGCCATCAGCCAGTGACGCGTTCAGGCGATCAATCCGGACACAGCTTTCACGCCGCCGCTTTCCGGAAACACCGAGTCCCCTAGTACCTTGTCGCCGAGACCGAGGTGATCGCGCAGCACGCCTTTAATAACGCCGCGTAAATCGGTTGTCGGCTTCAGGTCGCGATTCTCGTAAAGACTGGCGATCTTCAATCCCGGCCAATCCGAAATCACGCGGCCACCGTTCACTGCTCCGCCTGCCAGCAGCGCAACTGTGCCGGTGCCGTGATCGGTGCCATCGGTACCGTTGATGCGCGCGGTCCGGCCGAACTCGGTCGCGACCACGATCACCGTATCGCGCCAGCGCTCGCCGAGGCCGCTCTCGAATTCCGCCAGCGCGCCGTCGAGACCGCTGAGCAACTGCGCCAGCCGCCCCACTGCTCCGCCTTCGTTCGCATGCGTGTCCCAGCCATCGAACGCGAGTGCTGCGATGCGCGGGCCGTCGTCCGCCGCCATCAGTTTCGCCGCGCCCTTCGCCGCAAGCCGCATCGCGGCGGCACCGTTCATGCCGGGTTTCGGTTTCATGCCGTCCTCGCGCATCGCAACCTTGTCGATCCGCAACCCCTGGGACAGAGCCGCTGCGAGCGCGGGGTCGCGGTGATTGTAAAGTTCGACGAGACGCATCGCGGTATCGTCGGCGGCCTGCGGCAGCGTCACCGGACTCCATCCGACGGTCGGCGCGACTCCACGCAACACCAGTGGCGTCGTCGGCCCGACACTCAACGCGCTCATCACGCGTTCGCCGCGCGGCAGATTTTCCAGTGCACGATTGAGCCATCCGCTCTGCACACGCCCCGGACCGGCGAAGCCGCTTTCCAGCACATCCTGTCCGTCGAAATGCGAGCGCTCGCGATAGGATGTTGCGACCGCATGCACGACTGCCGCCTTCTTATCCTTATACATGCGGGCAAATTCCGGCATCGACGGATGCAGCGCGAAGAATGAATCGAGCGCGATCGCCGCGTGCGGACCGTCGCGCGTCAGAGCAATTGAGCCGTGCAGGGCCGCGTAATCCGGATCGCCGAGGGGTGCGACAGTCGCCAGTCCGTCGAGCGCACCGCGCAAGATGACGACAATCAGGCGCGGGTCGCGGCCGTCGGCGGCGCGCGCAAATTTCGGCAGATAGGCCCATGCG
>JBBRGE010000138.1:0-6226 GCA_038241045.1 Hyphomicrobiales bacterium
CATAAGCGCAACATAAGCTTCCATTGGATTGTGGCGGAACACGCAGAACGAGGGCCGGCACGAAGTTGGTTGATCAACAGGAGTGAGTAAAATGGCAGACGGCGATCGGTTCGAAATTCCCAAGGAAATGCGCTCGATGGCGGAAGCCAGCTTCGAGCAGGCCCGCAAGGCCTTCGACAGTTTCATCGGCAGCGCGCAGCAGACGGCCGCATCGCTGGGCGGCAAAGGTGAAGCCGCTCGCGCAAGTGCCAAGGACATTAGTTCCAAGGCGATTTCCTACGCCGAGAAGAACGTCCAGTCATCACTCGCTTATGCGCAGTCGCTCATCCACGCCAAGGACCTGTCCGAAGTCATGCGTCTCCACACTGAGTATGTGCAGTCGCAGATGAAGGCGCTGGCGGAACAGGCAAGCGATATGGGCCAGACGGTCACCAAGGCAGCTATGGACGTCTCCAAGCCGAAAGCCTGACGTTTTTGGGCGGCGTCTGCTGTCGACACATGCAGATAGTGCATTGCAATATTTTATTGCAATGCACCAACTTCCGGCTATAGTTGGGTGATACGAGCGCCTCAGCGGCGTTCGGATCGACCCGCCGCGACGGCAATTGTGCCGATCCTGTTGGGTCAAACCCCAAAGGATGTTTCACATGAGTGCAACCGAGCCATTCTCCACCGTCGTCCCATTCCAGGTTCCTGAACAGGTCCGCGCTTTCGCCGAGAAGGGCGTTTCGCAGGCCCGTGACGGCTATCAGAAGCTTAAGGAAGCCGCCGAGAGCAACAATGGCGCTCTGGAAGCTGCCTACACGTCGGCCTCCAAGGGTGCCGGTGATTTCACCACCAAGATCATCGACATCGCCAAGACCAATACTGAGTCGGCTTTCGATTTTGCCCAGTCGCTCATGGGCGTGAAGTCGCTGCCGGAAGCGTTCGAACTGATGAACGCGCATGCGCGCAAGCAGTACGAAGTGCTCACCGCACAGTCGAAGGATTTGACCGAGTTCGCTCAAAAGGTGGCCGCCGAGACCGTCGAGCCGATCAAGGCCAATGCTGCCAAGACCTTCAAGATCAGCGCGTGATCTGAAGCGACTTGGGACTGGATAGATTCGGAAGCCCGGATGAGAATCCGGGCTTTTTGCTGCTTTATCGCGGCTTGCCAAAGAGGGGCGTTGCACCTAGTTTCCCGCAAAATCGCGGGCTTTGTCCGCGAGATTTATCCACGAATGTGCAGTTGTAGCTCAGCTGGTTAGAGCGCCGGATTGTGGATCCGGAGGTCGGTGGTTCGAGCCCACCCAACTGTACCACTCCTGAAAATCCGCCGCTTCCACACTATCTAGAACAGATGAACCGAGTGGAAATTCCGGCCGCCATCAGCGCAGATGTCGATAAGACAGCGACCGATCCCGTTTGCGGAATGAAGGTCGACCCGCGCACATCGACGCGGCGCTTCACCTATAAAAACATCGACTACTTTTTCTGTTCGGATCGCTGCAAGACGCGTTTCGAGGTCGAGCCGGAAAAATTTCTCGCGCCGAAGCACGATCACGCGCATCCGGCCCTTGAGGCGCATGCGCCTGCGGATGCGATCTACACCTGCCCGATGCATCCCGAAATCCAACAAGTTGGCCCCGGCAGCTGCCCGAAATGCGGCATGGCGCTTGAGCCGGAGACGATCACGCTCGACGACAAGCCCGATCCTGAACTCATCGACATGACGCGGCGGTTCTGGATTTCGCTCTCGCTGACGCTGCCGATTTTCATTCTGGACATGACCGCGCATTTCGGCGGCATATATCTGCTGCCGCCACAGGCGTCGAACTGGGTATCTTTCGCTTTGGCAACGCCTGTGGTGCTGTGGGGCGGATGGCCGTTCTTCGCGCGCGGATGGAATTCGCTCGTGATGCGCAATCTCAACATGTTCACGCTGATCGCGATGGGGACCGGCGTCGCTTACGTCTACAGCGTCGTGGCGACGCTGATGCCGCAGATATTTCCGCAGGCGTTTCGCGACATGCACGGTGCCGTTGCAGTGTATTTCGAGGCGGCGGCGGTTATCATCGTACTCGTGCTGTTGGGGCAAGTGCTCGAATTGCGCGCGCGTGAAAATACCTCCGGCGCAATACGTGCCTTGCTGGGACTTGCGCCGACGACGGCGCGGCGCATTTCAAAAGACGGTGACGAGGATATTTCGATTGATGCGATTGCGGTCGGCGATCTGTTGCGTATACGTCCAGGCGAAAAAATCCCGATCGATGGTGTGGTGAGCGAAGGCTCGTCGCTGGTGGACGAATCTCTTGTCACCGGTGAATCCATGCCGGTTGCGAAGAACAACGGCGCGCAACTAATCGGCGGCACCGTCAACCAGAGCGGCGGGCTTGTGATGCGTGCAGAGAAAATCGGCCGCGACACGATGCTGGCGCGCATTGTCGATCTGGTCGGGCGGGCGCAGCGTTCGCGCGCGCCGGTGCAGCGTCTCGCCGATCAGGTCGCCGGATGGTTCGTGCCTGCGGTGAGTGCAGCGGCGCTGATCGCATTCACCGCATGGGCGACGTTCGGACCGGAGCCGCGTCTGACCTATGCGCTGGTCGCTGCTGTGACGGTGCTCATCATCGCGTGTCCCTGCGCGCTCGGGCTTGCGACGCCGATGTCGATCATGGTCGGCGTCGGTCGCGGCGCGCGCTCAGGAATTCTGATCCGCGACGCGGGGGCATTGGAGCGAATGGAGCGTATCGATACGCTGGTGATCGATAAAACCGGCACGTTGACCGAGGGCAAACCGAAGGTTGTCTCCATCGCGGCAAAAGGCATGATCGAAGAGGATGTGCTGCGCTTTGCCGCCAGCGTCGAGCGAAACAGCGAACATCCGCTGGCGTCGGCTATTTTAAATGCCGCGAAAGAACGCAAGGTTAAACTGAGCGACGTGAGCAGCTTTAAGTCGCCATCGGGTAAGGGCGCGACGGGGACAGTCGATGGCCGCAAGGTTGCAATCGGCAATGACGCGCTGATGAGCGAACAAAACATCGACATCGCAAGTTTGCAAGCCGACGCTGATGCCCAGCGCCGCAATGGTGCGACTGCGGTTTATGTAGCGGTCGACGGCAAGGCTGCGGGCGTGATCTCAATTGCCGATCCGGTGAAAGCGAGCGCACAATCGGCACTCAAGGAATTGCGCGCGCGGGGTCTGCGCATCGTGATGCTGACCGGCGACAACAAAGCCACCGCGCAGGCGGTTGCAAAGGTGCTCGGTATCGGCAAGGTCGAGGCAGGTGTATTGCCCGAACGAAAAAGCGACGTGGTGTCGAAACTTCGCGCCGAAGGCCGGCGCGTCGCCATGGTCGGCGATGGCATCAACGATGCACCCGCATTGGCGGCCGCCGATGTCGGCATCGCGATGGGAACCGGGACGGATGTGGCGATCGAGAGTGCTGGTATCACGCTGTTGCGCGGCGATCTCAACGGACTGGTTGAGGCGCACGGGTTGTCGCGCGCGACGATGCGCAATATCCGCCAAAATCTGGCGTTCGCGTTTCTCTACAATGCGGCCGGCATCCCGATTGCGGCAGGTGTGCTCTATCCGGTGTTTGGAATTTTGCTGTCACCGATGGTTGGCGCCGCCGCGATGGCGCTGTCATCCGTGAGTGTGATCGGGAACGCGCTGCGTTTGTCGCGCGCTGAAAACCGTTGACGATATCGACCAAGAAAAAAGGCCGGGCTAAGAGCCCGGCCTGTCAGTTTTTGGCCATGTGAGGCCGACACAATCACCTTCCAAGAGGGATAACTGAGTTCCCGTGCCGCTGGAGGAGGGGGACATTGCGCGAACCCGGGCACTCAGTGTGGGAGGAGTATGAACCCGTGAGGCATGCGTACAACTCCGATACCGGCATGTCAGTCATGCGGATCGGTGCGGGCTAACCGTACAGTTGAATCTGGATTACGAAGGCCAGCGCTGTGCTTTGCTGACGATGAAGTCGCGGAAAACCTGCACGCGCGCGACCGACTTCAATTCTTCGGGATAAACGAAATAGGTATCCAGTTGAATGGAGTCGGATTCGCTAAAAAGCTGCACCAGCCGGTTGTTTTCTTCGACCAGATAGTCAGGCAGCGCCGCAATGCCGAGCCCCTGCTGGCAGGCGCGAACAAGGCCCAGAATATTGTTGACCTTGAAAAACGCCTCGCGCGGCCCCGAACCGTTGCGGCCGGCTTCCACCAGCCAGCTGCGGTTCTGCAGATGCGCCGGCACGTTCGAATCGCTGAGCATGATGATGCGATGCGCGTCCAGTTCGTCGAGCGCGCGCGGCGTGCCGAAGCGTTTGATATATTCCGGCGAGCAATACGCGTGGAAGCCCATCGAGAACAATTTGCGCTGGATCAGGTCCGGCTGCGTCGGCTTGCGGGTGCGGATCGCGACATCGGCCTCGCGCATCGACAGATCGAGTTCCTCGTCGGTCACGATCAGCGAAATCCGAATGTCCGGATAAAGCGAGGTGAATTCGCCGAGCCGCGGAATCAGCCAATTGATGCCGACGCCGGGTGTGGTGGTGAGCTTGAGGTCGCCGCTCGGACGCTCGCGGCTGTCGGTCAGCTTCGCGCGCGCCGCCTGAAGCTGCATGAACACGTCATGCGCGGTGCGAAACAGTAAATCGCCCTGTTCAGTCAGGATGAGCCCGCGCGCGTGACGGTGAAACAGCGAGACCGACAATTCCTGCTCAAGCGCACTGACCTGGCGCGATACCGCCGATTGCGACAGTCCCAGTTGTTCGCCCGCATGCGTGAAGCTTCCCGCTTCCGCCGCTGCGTGAAACACCTTGAGTTTGTCCCAGTCCATGTCGTTGAATCCGTCGCGTGATCTGGGCATGGCTATTCCGCCGCCGCGCGGTCAGCCGCGCGCGCCGCGATAAAGCGCTCGGCTTCGAGTGCCGCCATGCAGCCAAGTCCTGCCGCAGTCACAGCCTGACGATAGATTTCGTCCGCAACATCGCCGGCAGCAAACACGCCGGGCACCGAGGTTGCGGTCGAGTAGGGAGCGATCTCGACATAGCCGGATGACTTCAGTTTTAGTTGTCCGGTGACGAGTTCGGTCGCGGGCGCATGGCCGATGGCAATGAATACGCCGTCAGCGGCGTGTTCCGACACCGCATTGGTCTTGAGATTCTTCAGGAGCAGATGCGTGACTTTCGGCGGACCATCTGCGCCGACAATCTCCGCGACTTCGCTGTCCCAGATCACGTTGATCTTCGGATGCTTGAACAGGCGATCCTGCAGAATGCGTTCGGCGCGCAGGCTGTCGCGGCGGTGAACCAGCGTCACCTTCGAGGCGAAATTGGTCAGGAACAAAGCTTCCTCGACGGCGGTGTTGCCGCCGCCGACCACGAACACTTTCTTCTCGCGATAGAAAAAGCCGTCGCATGTTGCGCAGGCCGAGACGCCGAAGCCCTTGAATTTTTCCTCCGATGGAATTTCCAGCCAGCGCGCCTGTGCACCGGTCGAGAGAATGACGGTGTCGGCCAGATACACGTCGCCGGAATCGCAGGTGATGCGGAAGGGACGCTGGGCCAGCTCAAGCTTGTTGACGTGATCGGTCACGATTTTCGTGCCGACATGCGCCGCCTGTTTTTCCATCTGCTCCATCAGCCACGGGCCCTGGATCACGTCGGCGAAGCCGGGATAGTTTTCGACGTCGGTGGTGATGGTAAGTTGGCCGCCGGGCTGAATTCCCTGAATCAGCACGGGCTCGAGCATCGCACGCGCGGCATAGACGGCTGCGGTGTAGCCCGCAGGCCCTGACCCGACGATAACGACCTTGGCGTGATTGGGTGCGGCCATGTTCCGGCTCTGGCGTTTTCTGAGTACGAATGTTCAGCGAAAAGGCGGGAAATGCCCGCAAAGACATCGCCGGGGCGATAAAAGCATCTGCATTAAGTGTAGGTCATCTGTGGAGCTATGCAAGATATGCAACCCATATCCCGAAATTTTATCCAGCTGGGCGGCTAATAGACCCCTCGCGCAATAAAATTGCGCGAAAGGCTGACCATCGCTAAAACCGCTTCGGGAAATCGCCGGAAACGTTCCGGGAAGTACGGTGGGTATAAGCGGTGTCAAAGGGCCTCGACGAGATCGACCTGAAAATTCTTGCTGAAATTCAGGCCGACGGACGAATCACCAATGTCGAACTGGCCAAGCGGGTCGGCATCTCACCGCCGCCGTGTCTGCGGCGCGTGAGAACGCTTGA
>JBBRGE010000139.1:0-6189 GCA_038241045.1 Hyphomicrobiales bacterium
ACTTCATGCGATGGCGCACGACTGTGACGGTGCAGGACCTTCTCAGCACCGTCGCTCAATATCTCGGACCGGAACGCGCGCTTGAATCGTTCGAAACCTTCGCAAGCCGCCATCGCATCAACCTCGAACAAAGCGCCCCAGCCGATTTCCAGCTGCTTCGCCACGCCGAATATTTAATAGCCTCGTCAATCGGGGCTGCTTCGTCGCGCCTCGTGATGTCCCTGCTGCTGCGCAGGCGCGCGGTTTCGGCGAAAGCCGCGCTCAAGCTACTCGACGATGCTCACACCGCACTACATTTCAACCGTGAGATGCTGCAGACCGCGCTCAACCATGTCCGTCAGGGAATTGCGGTCTTCAATCCCGAACTGCATCTCATCACTTCGAACCGCCAGTTCGGAGAGATTCTGGATCTCCCGGCGCAGTTCGCACAGATTGGCATTCCGCTGATTGAGATTATCGAATTTATCGTCAGCAGCAGCAGCGGTCAGACCGCAGATGACGCAACGCTGCAACGTCGGCTCGCGGCGTACACGGCCGAAGGCGCTCCCTATCTGGAGCGGCTCGCCGATCGCAACATGGTTGTGGAAGTCCGCGCCAACCGCATGCCCGGTGGCGCACTCGTCGTCACCTTCACCGATATCACGCCGAGCTTCGAGGCCGCCGAAGCGCTGGAACGCGCCAATGCGACGCTGGAAAAACGCGTCCGTGAACGCACCGAAGAACTGACGCGCCTCAACAGTGAACTGGCGCTCGCAAAGAGCACGGCTGAGGAAGCCAATATTTCGAAGACGCGGTTTCTTGCCGCCGCGAGCCATGACGTGCTCCAGCCGCTCAATGCCGCGCGGCTCTACGTCACGAGTCTGGTCGAGCGCAAAGCCGGCGGCGAGGACGCGCGGCTCGTCGGCAACATCGACGATTCGCTCGAGGCCATCGAAGAAATTCTTGGCGCGCTGCTCGATATATCGCGGCTCGATTCCGGCGCGATGACGCCCTCCATCACAAGTTTCCGCATGAGCGATTTGATGCGCTCGCTCGAAGTGGAATTCAAACCGGTCGCGCAGGCAAAAAATCTCAAGCTCACTTTCGTGCCGTGCACGCTTGCAGTGTCATCCGATCGCGTGCTGCTGCGGCGGCTGATGCAGAATTTGATTTCCAACGCTGTCAAATATACCCCGCAAGGCCGCGTGCTGATCGGCTGCCGGCGTACCGGCGGTTCGCTGCAGATTGGAATCTACGACACCGGCGTGGGCATTCCGATTCTCAAGCGCGGAGAAATCTTCAAGGAGTTCCACCGGCTCGATCAGGGCGCGCGCATTGCACGCGGTCTCGGTCTCGGCCTGTCGATCGTCGAGCGGCTCGCCAAGGTGCTCAACCACGGCATCGTTGTCGATTCCAATCTCGGCGGCGGGTCGCGATTCTCGGTGACGATGCCGATTGCAAATACAATTACGCACGTCTCGGCGCTGGCGGGCGCGAACTTGTCGGACACAACGCCGATGAGTGGCACGCTGATCGTGTGCATCGAAAATGATCGCGCCATTCTCGACGGAATGAAAACCCTTCTGACCGGCTGGGACGCCAAGGTGATTACCGCGCCGGATCTGGCTTCGGCGTCCGAGGCGATTGCCGCGTCGAACCAGCGCGTGACGGGCATGCTGGTGGATTATCACCTTGACCGCGGTAACGGCATCGCAGCGATTCGCGACATCCGCCAGAAATTTGGCGCGGGAATTCCCGCCATCCTGATAACGGCGGATCGCAGCCCGCAGGTTCGCTACGCCGCGCGCGAAGAAGGAATCGTCGTGCTCAACAAGCCGGTGAAGCCCGCCGCAATGCGCGCGCTGCTGGGACAATGGCGCGCCCAGCAGGTCGTCGCCGCGGAATGATTCGCATTACTGCGGAGCGCCGGCCTGATTCCATTGGCCGCCGGCGATCTTTGCTGCCGCGATCACAGCCTGGGTCCGGCTCTCAACGCCCAGCTTCTGCAGGATCGCAGACACATGCGCCTTGATGGTGGCCTCGGACACGCCGAGTTCAAATGCGATCTGCTTGTTCAGCAATCCTTCCGACAGCATCATCAGCACGCGCACTTGTTGCGGCGTCAGGGTGACCAAGCGGTCGCGCAGCTTCATCATGGCCGGATCAGCGGCAGCCGACAGATCGATATCGGCGGGAATCCAGACATCGCCCCGCATGACCTTTCCTATCGCATCACGGAGCGTTTCGACGCCGAACCGCTTGGGAATGAAACCCGACGCGCCGAAATCGAGTGACCGGCGAATCGTCGCCGAATCGTCGCTGGCGGACACGATCACCACCGGAATCGCTGGAAACTGCGCGCGGAGATAAATAAGCCCGGAAAACCCGCTGATCCCCGGCATCGACAGATCGAGAAGGATCAGATCGACATCGGTTTCGCGGTCGAGCAGCCCCGTCAATTCGTCGAACGATCCCGCCTCGTTGATCTTCGCCGAGGCGACGACGCTTGCGCCCGCTTGTCGCAAGGCATCGCGAACCAGCGGATGGTCGTCGGCAATGACAAGGTGTGTGCTGACGGCGTTCATAGATCCAAGTTTGCCAGGACGATTTTTGGGAGACGGCTCTCGGCCGACGACGAAGCGAAATCAATCATTCTCTCATGCGGTGACGGTTGCAAGCAGAACAACCGCTGCGCCTGACGCATCCTAAATCAATGCATTTATTGTGCAACGCAAGACGGAACGTTGCACGGTTTTCAAGTGCGGTCGGCCAAAAGTCGTATAGGGCGGCGTTTCACGGCGATGCTACTGACATCGCGAACTCCTTGCGCTTCGAACCGGCGAGAAACGGCGCGCGGGAGCAGGTTTTCTTCAATTCGAACCTACTGAAACCTTTAAGTTTGGGAGCACACCAATGGCAACTATGGCGACTACCTCTGCCAAGCAGAGCGGCATGACGAAGGACGAACGTTTCGTCATCTTCGCATCGTCACTCGGCACCGTTTTCGAATGGTACGATTTTTATCTTTACGGATCGCTCGCAGCGATCATCGGCGCGCAGTTCTTCAGCGCCTACCCTCCGGCAACCCGCGACATCTTTGCGCTGCTCGCTTTCGCCGCAGGCTTCCTCGTTCGTCCGTTCGGCGCGATCGTATTCGGTCGTATCGGCGACATCGTCGGCCGCAAATACACCTTCCTCGTCACCATCGTCATCATGGGTCTTTCGACGTTCATCGTTGGACTGCTCCCGAACGCTGCCACCATTGGCATCGCGGCTCCGATCATCCTGATCGGCCTTCGCCTGCTGCAGGGCCTTGCACTCGGCGGTGAGTACGGCGGTGCGGCAACTTACGTGGCCGAACATGCCCCCCCGGGCAAGCGCGGCTATTACACGTCGTTCATTCAGACGACGGCGACGCTCGGCCTGTTTCTCTCGTTGCTGGTGATTCTGTTCACCCGCACCATCATGGGCGAAGCTGCTTTCGCCGACTGGGGCTGGCGTATTCCGTTCTTGCTTTCCGTCATCCTGCTTGGCGTCTCGGTCGTCATTCGTCTGAAGTTGAATGAATCGCCGATCTTCAAGAAGATGAAGGACGAAGGCAAAACCTCCAAGGCGCCGCTGACGGAATCCTTCGGCAACTGGAGCAACGCCAAGCTCGTTTTGATCGCGCTCTTTGGTGGCGTGATGGGTCAGGGCGTTGTCTGGTACACCGGACAGTTCTACGCGCTGTTCTTCCTGCAATCGATTCTGAAGGTCGATGGCTACACCGCGAACTTGCTGATTGCATGGTCGCTGTTGCTGGGCACCGGCTTCTTCATCGTGTTCGGCGCACTGTCCGACAAGATCGGCCGCAAGCCGATCATCCTGGCAGGCTGTCTGATCGCGGCGCTGACCTTCTTCCCGATCTTCCGCATGATCTCGACCAACGCAAATCCGCAGTTGGAAAAGGCCATCGAGACGGTGAAGGTTCAGGTTGTGGCAGACCCGAAAGCTTGCGGCGACTTGTTCAACCCGGTGGGTACCCGCGTCTTTACCGCTCCTTGCGATACCGCGCGTGCCTACCTTGCCCAGACATCGGTCAAGTATGATACCGTTGCGGGTGCAGCAGGTTCGCCTGTCGTCATCAAGATCAACGGTGCGGACACGCCTTACACGGCAGCCGCAGCGTCCAACCCGGTCGTACTGGCAGCTCTGCAGGCTGCCGGATATCCCAAGCCCGGGGCCAACCCGACGCTTGTGAAGATGACCAGTCCGATCGACATCTTCCGTCCGCAGGTGGCTGCCATTATCGGCCTGCTGTTCATCCTCGTGATCTTCGTCACGATGGTGTACGGCCCGATCGCGGCGATGCTGGTCGAACTATTCCCGACCCGCATTCGTTACACCTCTATGTCGCTGCCATATCATATCGGCAACGGCTGGTTCGGCGGCTTGTTGCCGGCGACATCGTTCGCCATCGTGGCCTCGACCGGCGATATTTACGCCGGCCTCTGGTACCCGGTGACGTTCGCATTGATTACCGTCGTGATCGGCTTCTTCTTCCTGCCGGAAACCAAGGACGTCGATATCTCCAAGTAAGATTTGAACCGGCTCGCCTGGTTTGAAACGACATCGGCCACGGAGCAATCCGTGGCCGTTTTTTATGTCTCGGTATTCGTTCGGAAAGCACCAGTTCAGATTTTTTCGGACAGCTTTTTCTGAACCTGGTTCGCCATCTCGACGAGCCGGTCCCATACACGATCGATTAAAGCCAAAAGCTTTTGATTGTCGGCGCGCAGCCGATCGAAATTGTCTGGAGCCGCATCGGCCCTCTTGTTTGACTCCGGCATCGGAGCAGCGCCTGAATTGCCTTTTACCAACTCTTCCTTCAGCTTCTGATTTTCAGCCTGCAGCTTACCAATTTCGGAATCCAGCGCCGCGCGTTCGTCCGGCACGATACGACAAACCCAGCCGCCGTTGTTACTGCAGGTAGAAACAGCACCGGTGCGCGTGTCCAGACGCAGAAAATCGCCTGCAACCGGCGAGAGCGTATAGCGGCCATTCTCGGTATCTGGGCCGGATTGCGCGACCGCGACATTGGCAACCGCAATGCACAGCGTCACTGCGCACGCCGCAACGAAAACGGGTTTACGAAAATGGTGGGCATGTCCCGGTATTGAAATCGGCATCCGTTGGGTCCTTTAGTGTCGGCGCGGCTTTCGCCGCAGCGTCAGACATCCGGCGTGTAGGCCTTGCGACCCGACTTCAACGCATCAGCGAGTAATTCGATCCGGTCCTGTCCCCAGAACACCTCGCCGTCGAGCACCCATGCGGGCGAACCAAACACCCCGGCCGCAATCGCATCGTCGCGGTTCTTCTCATAGTGCGCGCCGATCTCGTCCGATGGCGCGCGCGCCACGAGTTGGGCTCCGGGCAATCCCGACTCGTCGGCCAATTTCGTGATCGTCGCCGCGTCGCCAAGATCGAGTTGACCCTCCCACACGCTTTTGTAGACGCGGCGCAGAATCGGTTCGGGATTCAAACCAGCTTCAATCGCCGCCAACACCGTGCCGTCGGCGAGCCTGCTGTTGAACGGCCAATGCTTCGGTTTGAAATGAAACTTAAGCCCGCGCTTTTCACGCCAGCGCTGAAGTTCCAGCATCCGATAGCGCTGCCGCGCCGGATGGCGCTTCGCCAACGGCAGACCGCCGGTTTCCGCAAACAGTTCACCGAGCGTAACTGGCTTGTAGTTGATCTTCAGTTTGTTCGCTTTCGCGACATCCTCGAACAGCGCGTGGCCGATATAGGCCCAGGGCGATGCAGTAGAGAAATAATAGTCGATCTGGCGCGCCATCCGGACTCCATATTGCCTGCTGTCGTGTCGGCATCCGAACAGACCGGGGTTGCCCTATCAAGCGAATTGACTACGAGGACGAGGTCGCGATGAAGGCCTGTATCGCAGTGCGGTGTCAGGCCTTTTGGAGAAAAAAAATTATCGAATAAGTCGATGTATTTCAGATAGTTAGTTATAGATCACGAGCCCTTGACTTGGATTTATGCGCTAAGTATGGTCCGCGCGGCTTTTGAGGGCGATGGGCTCGTTTCCATCTGATTTCAGTGTTTGTTCGGGTGTCCACACCATGGCGGGCGGCGCGAACGACGGCAGACATGGAAATCGCGACAAGTCGTCGTCCGATGAAGCTACGCTTTCCGCAAGACTCGGCGATCTGG
>JBBRGE010000140.1:0-6130 GCA_038241045.1 Hyphomicrobiales bacterium
TGCCGCTCGCGCAGGCGACGACATGCTTCGCGCCGCAATAGGCAGCCAGATCCGCTTCAAGCTGGGTGACTTCCGGGCCGTTGATGAACTGGCAATGCGTCAACACTTTTGACACGGCATTGTCGATCTTCGCGCCCAAACGGCGGCGCTGTTCGCCGATATCGATAAACGCCACGGGTTCAGGTCGCAGGTGCTGATTCATTGTGACTGCCGATGATGTCAGAGAAAAGAATTAGCTCGCGACCGCGCGTGGTCCCTTGCGCAACGGTTGCGCGATAGCGCCTGCAGGCGCTTCGAGACATTTGATAGCGATCTCCAGACTGGCGACGCCCTCTTCGCCGGTGACGGCTGGCGCATTGCCGGAGCGCACCGCTTCGAGGAACGCGATCAATTCGGAGCGCAGCGGCTCGTCATGCCCGACCGACAGATGCCGCATCGAAGAGCTGCCGTCGCGCTGGAAGCCGACACATTCGGTGACTTGGCGCGTCAGCAGATCGCCCTGAATATATTTGCCGCGTGTCGCCACCGTGACGTTGCGCGCCTTGAACGGCGTCAGCCAGTTGGTGTTGATGTGCGCGAGCACGCCGGACGCAGTACGGAATTGCAATAGCGCGATGTCTTCGCGCTCGGCGACGGCGCTTGCGAGTTGCGGCTGCACATCGACGATGTCGGATTCGGTGAACCAGCGAATGAGATCGATGTCATGGACGGCGAGATCGATCACGACGCCGACATTCGACATGCGCGGCGGAACCGGGCCGACGCGGGTGATCGCAATCGACAGAATTTCTTCATCCTTGATCGCCTGCTTGATCGCAGCGACCGCCGGATTGAAGCGCTCGACGTGACCGACCATCAGGGTGACGCCGGCTTTCCTAGCGGCATCGACAATCTCACGACCCTCTTCGACGGTCGATGCAATCGGCTTTTCGACCAGCACATGAATTTTGTGCGCGATACAGGCAAGCGATACGTCGCGGTGCAAATGCGTCGGCGCCGCAATCGTGACGGCATCGATGCCGGCGTCGAGCAATTCCTCGACGGTTTGAAAAGTCTTGCAGCCGACGATTTCTTCGGCGCGCGTGCGGTGCGCGGCCAGCGGATCTACGATGCCGGTCAGTGAAACAGCCGGCAAACCTGCAAGGACACGCGCATGGTTGGTGCCCATCACGCCTGCACCGACCACACCCACGCGAAGTGGACGCTCTGCCCCACCCGATGCCGAAACTAAACTCATCGTGCCACCCGCCTGAAACCGTCTTCGAAGATCGTCTTGGAATTCTTGCGCTGTCCAACCCCATCGCACGTGGTGTCATTAGCACGCCGTCACATGTGTGGTGAACCACGGAAGTGCGAACAGCTACACGTTTTGATGCAAAAAATTACAGCACTGATTGTCGCCAACGAATTGAAATCAGGCAATAATTCGATGCGGTGCGCCGAGCTGAATGCAAATCGACTCAGTTTCCTGACCATTCTGCATGTCGTTCACCGCGCAGCACCGCGTACGGCTTTCACAGCCGGTGTCTGACTTTGTCCAGTTTATTGAGCTAACAGCGAATTGCAAGACAGCGCCGAGCGGGATGGAACGCCTAGGTAGAACGCTTCGACCACATCGAATAACGCGTGGGACACCAGATAGTCTAGACCGCGCTGCTTCCTGCGGGCCCGACGTCGGTCATCGCTACGTTCAAATTCAATTTTACGGTTTTAAGTATACGTCGAAACTCAGATCAGGGAATTTTGCAGGGAAATCTACAGGGAAAAAAAATTATTACAGTATCGTCATTGAAAATAATAACTAATTTCTGAAGCAAGCGCCGAGCAAGATTTTATCGCAACACTTGCGTCTCGACGTTTATTTCGCTAAGTGTTTTAACTCGTTAAAACAACGAGATCAAGTTTGCCACAGCTTTGGGCTCTAAAATCCGTCATCAGGATTTGCCCGGCTGTGGCTTTTTTTTGGTCGCGATCATCTTCGCACCAAGTTTCCACATCCTGGCGAGATCCTTCAGAAAGGAACTTCCGATGTCGAAACCCAATCCGAAACTTTTGCTAACTACGCCAATCCTGAAAACTCGGACTGCGGAAGCGCGGTCATGACCGATGAACCAAACGAAAAAGTCGGATATCGAAATCCACCAGTCAGTTCGCGATTTAAACCTGGCCAAAGCGGTAACCCCAACGGCCGCCGCGTTGGCTCTAAAAATTTCGCCACCGATTTGGCCGACGCACTTAGCGAAGAAATTCTAGTTCGCAAGAACGGCGCAGATAACCGCACGACAAAACAGCGCGCGGTGATCGACGCGATCGTAACCGCGGCGACTCATGGAGACATGCGCGCGATCGCCACACTCATGAGCTATTGCCTACGCCCCACTTCGCGGACCGACAACCTTATTCCTGAAGTCACGAACCGCGAGGATTCGGAAATTTTGAAGGCCGTCAAGCTTCGCAAAAACAAAAACCCCACCCAAAAGATTCTTCCAAGTGAAAAGGAAAATCAAAATGGTTAAGATGGAAAATCTCACGAATGACGCCCGCGAAACGTTCGAATTTTTTGCGCGGAAATGCTTCTATCTAGATCAAGGCACCCATCTTAGCCGCGATCCCTTCGTTACATACCTTTGCGACGAACTTGATTACGTTTGCAAAAATGCTGGCGCCAAATTGGTAATTACGATGCCGCCGAGGCATGGGAAGACCACGATAACGAGCTTCCTTGCGGCTTGGTACTTGGGCCACTACTCATCTGAAACGGTGATGGTTGTCACTTACAACAAAGATCTTGCGGAAAAAATAACCTACAAAATTCGTAAGACAATGCAGACAGAATTTTACAAATCATCGTTTGCAACGAGAGTTGCTCCCGACCGCAGACGAGTCGATGACTTTGCAACTAAGCAAGGTGGCGGGGTTTTTGCTACTTCCGTGAACGGAGCAATTGCCGGCCACGGTGCCGGTCTAATTATCGTGGACGACGCTCTTAGCCTTCGCGACGCCTCGAATGTCGAACAAATCTCCGAGGTTAACAGAATTTTTGAAACCGAGATTTTATCACGCCTCAACTTTCCTAAGACTGGGCGCGTTATCGTCATCGGCCATCGCTTGCACGAGAATGATCTTCCAGCATTTGCGTCGACGCTTGGTGGTTACCGAAAAGTCGAGCTTTCGCTCGTTGCAGTACGGACGAAAAAATATCTATTGCGCACGGGTCAGTGGCTTCGCAAGAAGGGTGAATTATTGAGAGCGGGCTCGCACACAAAGCGGCAGATTGACAAACTGAAAGCACAGACGCTTCCAAGTTTCGATTTGTTCTACCAACAGGGACTCGGCGGCAAGTTTAGGGTTGTACGCGCTAGCGATTTTTCTACCTTTAGCGCTCAAACCTTAACGCCCGGTCCAGTTGTCATGAGCGTGGATACTGCGCAAAAGACCGGGGTTCACAATAGTTTTACGGTTATGCAAGTTTGGGCACCCCGCGCGAAGGGGCATTTTTTGGTTTACCAACTTAGAGAGCAATGTGGATACCAAGACTGCAGGAAAAACTTTTGGAAAATTTTCGGAAAATTTCGTCCCTCCGCCGTTTTGATCGAGAACAAAGCGAACGGTGCAGCTTTAATTGACGACGTTCGCGGTCGCCTGAATTCTAAGCTTTTTGCGGTTGACCCAGGTCTGCGATCGAAGGCTGAGCGACTTGGAATGCATCGCGGGACGATTCGAAAAGGCCTCATTCATCTTCCGGATGACGCATTGTGGCGGCAAACTTTTGTCGCTGAAGTAGTCGAGTTTCCTAGTCAATTTACCGACCAAGTTGATGCGATGACTCAATATTTGGATTTCATGTTAGAGAAACCAAATCTTTCGCCGCCAACAAAAGTCGGCAGCGGCATCGGCATCGCACTGGGTACTCATCCACGAACCGCTGTTTCTTCGGGGGCTAACAATTCCGAAAGGTCTCATATCGCGCTGACAACCTCGCGGTGGCGGCAATACTGAGCTGAGAATAAAGCAAGACAGTCGACCTGCGGCATCAGCCTAACCCGCAGGTCGTTGTCTTAAAACAGCTATCAGTTCCGTTTATAATCATCCTCGATACGGACGATGTCATCTTCACCCAGATAGCTTCCAGTCTGAACCTCAATCAGCTCGAGCGGAATTTTGCCAGGATTTTCCATTCGGTGCGTCGCGCCAAGAGGAATGTAAATCGACTCGTTTTCATGAACGATCTTTTTAGTGTCATTGACCGTCACTAACGCTGCACCCCGGACCACGATCCAATGTTCGGAGCGATGATGATGTTTCTGCAGCGACAGCCGCCCGCCCGACTTGACAATAATGCGCTTGACCTGATGCCGCTCGCCGGTGTCGAGCGATTGATACGAGCCCCATGGCCGGTGGACCTTGAGATGATCTTCCGTGACTTCCGGTGCTTTGGCTTTTAGTTTGGCAACCAGACGCTTCAATCCGTTAGGATCGCTTTGGCGCGAAACCAAAATGGCGTCCTGCGTCGCCACCACGACGAGATCGTTCACGCCTTCCAGCGCGATGAGTGCCTTGTCGGACGAGACGTTGCAATTGTGCGAATCCTCGAAAACGGCGGCGGCGCCCTGCGCGACGTTGCCCTGCTCATCCTTGCCGGACAATTCCCACACGGCATGCCACGAGCCGACGTCCGACCAGCCGCATGAAACCGGAATGACGGCGGCCTGTTTGGTTTTTTCCATCACGGCGTAATCGATCGAAATGGGCTTGGCTTTTTCAAAGGACTCCGATGGTAACGTGATGAATCCCAAATCGCTACCTGCGGCTTTCACGGCCTCGCTGACGGCCGCGAAACTCGCGGCATCGACGCTCTTGTATTCATCGAGCAGCGTCTTTGCGGCGAACATGAAGTTGCCGCTGTTCCAGAGATAACCCTCCTTGACATAAATCGCGGCCGTCGCGGCATCGGGCTTCTCGACGAATTTAGCCACTGTGACGATGTCGCCGGAAATTTTGATTCCCGGCTGGATGTATCCGTATTCGGTCGCGGCGCGTTCCGGACGCACGCCGAAGGTCACGATGCGCCCCGCGCTCGCAACATCGCGCGCCTTGCGGCAAGCTTCGACGAAGGCCGGCGTGTCCTGCACGACGTGATCGGCGGCCAGCGCCAGCACCACGGCATTTGGATCGCGCGTCAGCGCAAAGACTGCACCCGCCGCAATCGCAGGACCGGAATCGCGCCGCGCCGGCTCAAGCAAAATATCCGCTTCGAGATTGATTTCGGCAAGCTGCTCCAGAACCATGAACCGATACGCCGCATTGGTGATGACGATGGGCTTTGCAAACAAGACCTTATCGCTGACGCGCAGCATGGTGTCCTGAAACGTCGAGTTGGCACCGAACAGCCGCAGAAACTGCTTGGGACGATTTTCGCGCGACGCCGGCCACAGCCGCGTCCCGGCACCGCCGCACATAATCAATGGAATGATGTGGTCGCTCATGCGAACTCGATCTGATTGCGATTACAGATTGTGATAGTCACGGTACCATGCGGCAAAGCGCGCGATACCGTCTTCAATTGACGTTGATGGTGAAAACCCGACCTCGCGCTTGAGATCGTCAATATCCGCATAAGTCGCGGGCACATCACCCGGCTGCATCGGCAACATCTCGGTCTTGGCTTTGCGGCCGAATTCTTTCTCCAGAACCGCGACGACTTTCATCAATTGCTCGGGGTGATTGTTGCCGATGTTGAAAACCCGCCATGGCGCCGAACTGATCGACGGATCGTCGCCACGGGCGCCTATTACGCCCTGCGGCGGGCGATCGATCAGGCGCACCATCACTTCGGCAACATCGTCGACGAAGGTGAAGTCGCGCAACATGTCGCCATGATTAAACAGCTGAATTGGCGTGCCTTCAACAATCGCCTTGGCAAAAATGAACATCGCCATGTCGGGTCGACCCCACGGTCCATAGACCGTAAAGAACCTCAATCCGGTCGACGGCATCTTGTAGAGATGGCTGTAGGAGTGCGCCATCAGCTCGTTGGCTTTTTTCGACGCCGCATAAAGGCTGACCGGATGATCGACATTGTCGTGAACCGAAAACGGCAGCTTGGCGTTGGCGCCATAGACCGACGATG